>JAZKIE010000114.1:0-5695 GCA_040385025.1 Pseudomonadota bacterium
AGCCGCGAGTTTCCGTTCACGCTGGATCTGCGCTAGGCAGCATCCAGCCCGTGAACGCCCCCCGGCTTGTGTCTGATAGACGCCACAAACCGGGTGGTTGCGCCCCTGCATGAGGGCATACTTGGGCCAGCGTGGAAAACAACCCCTCTCTTTTTGCAGCCGCAGCGCTGGAATCTGCTGTCGATCTGGCCGTGGCACTGGCACAGCCGGCCACAGCCGGCCACTTCGACGAGTTACACGGCCGGACGCTGAACAAACCGCCCGCCGCACCGACCCAGAGCCAGCAGCAAAGCCAGTCGTCGTCGCTGCATCTGGCCGGCACAGCACCCGTCGCGGCCGCCCTGCCTGCGACCGACGCCACCACCCGGCCGCCCGCCAAGCTGGCACCCGACTGGCAGCGCTTTTTCAATTTCCTGGGCGGCGATGGTTTTGACGACCTGAGCCACCGCACCGCCAACCTGCACCGCCAGATCCGCGACAACGGCGTGACCTACAACGTCTATGCCGATGCCAACGGCCCGCAGCGTCCCTGGTCGCTGGATCTGTTTCCACTGCTGCTGTCGGCCCAGGACTGGGCACAGATCGCCACCGGCATCACGCAGCGTGCCCGCCTGCTGGACCGCATCATGGCCGACGTTTATGGCCCGCAGCAGTTGCTGTCGCTGGGCCTGCTGCCGACGGCGCTGGTGCAGGGCCACCCCGGCTACCTGCGCGCCATGCACGGCGTTCAGCCGGCGGGCGGCACTTTTTTGCACATTGCGGCCTTTGACCTGGCACGCGGCCCCGATGGGCGCTGGTGGGTCGTCTCGCAACGCACCCAGGCACCGTCCGGCCTGGGTTACCTGCTGGAAAACCGCCTGACCATCTCGCGGCTCTTCCCGCAGGCTTTCCGTGAAATGAAAGTGCAGGCGCTGGCCGCTTCCTACAAGGCGCTGATCGACGGCATGAAGGCCCACAGCCCGGCCGGTGCGCGCGGCGAAGACAGCCGCATCGTTTTGCTGACCCCCGGCCCCTACAACGAAACCTATTTTGAACACGCCTACCTGGCGCGTTACCTCGGGCTGACGCTGGTTGAAGGCAGCGACCTGCTGGTACGGGACGACAAGCTGTACCTCAAGACCCTGCAGGGCCTGGAGCCGGTGCATGGCCTGCTCAAACGGCTGGACGACGAGTTCCTGGACCCGCTGGAGCTGCGCTCGGACTCCACGCTGGGCGTGCCCGGGCTGTTGCAGGTGATACGCGCCGGCAATGTGCTGGTGGCCAATGCGCCGGGCTCGGCCTTTCTGGAGTCGAGCGCGCTGCTCGGATTTTTGCCGGCCTTGTCGCGGCACCTGCTGGACGAGCCGCTGGCCCTGCCCTCGCTGGCCACCTGGTGGTGCGGCGAGCAGGCGGCCCTGCAGGAAGTGCTGCCGCTGCTCAAGGACTGTGTCATCAAGGGCACCTACCCGGACTCCGGCATTGAATCGGTGATCGCGCAGACGCTGTCCTCCCGCGAGCTTGACGAATGGGCCGGCCGGCTGGTGCGGCGCAGCGACGACTACACCGTGCAGGCCTATTTGCCGCTGTCCCAGACACCGACCTGGCACGCCAACCGGCTCGCGCCGCGTTCGGCCATGCTGCGTGTCTTCGCGGTGGCCGACGGCAACGGCTCCTGGCAGGTGCTGCCGGGCGGGCTGGCACGGCTGGCCGGCGCCAATGACAAGATCGCCTCGATGCAGCAAGGCGGCAGCAGCGCCGACGTGTGGGCACTGGCCGAGACCTCCGCGCCTGCGGGCAGCGCCGGCAGCCGCAGCAGCAGCGGTAAAAAAGCCGCAGTCGCCGAAGCCCATGCGGAACCCGGCGCCCAGGCACGACCCATCCACCTGGCCCGCCACAAACCACCGGTCACCAGCCGCGCCGCTGAAAACCTGTTCTGGCTGGGCCGCTACACCGAACGCACCGAAAACGCCATCCGGCTGGCCCAACTGACATTGCAATCGCTGAGCGGCGAGGACCAGTCATCGCCGCCGCTGCTGGCCTGGCTGTCGGAGCTGGCCGTCAAAAACGGCCTGGTGCTCGACACGGTTCCGCCGGCCACCCAGGCGCGCCGCGTCTTCGAGCGCTCGCTGATCTCCAGCCTGGCCGATACCGAGCAAGCCGCCAGCGTCGGCTACAACCTGCGCGCGCTCAAGGGTGCGGCTTCGGCGGTGCGCGAACGCCTGTCGCAGGAGCAGTGGCATGTGATCGTGCGCGCCGAGGAAGATTTTTTCCGGCGCTGCGAAAGTTTCAGCGGCCCCGAGCACCCGGTCACCCAGGCGCTGGAGTATTCGTCGGTCGAGGCGCTGCGCGCACTGGAGTCGGCCAGCAGCTTCCTGGCCGCCATGACCGGCGCGCAGACCGACCGCATGACGCGCGACGACGGCTGGCGCCTGCTGAGCACCGGCCGCCATATCGAGCGCCTGAACACGCTGGCCGCCGCCCTGATTGTTGGTTTTGAAACCGGCGCCGTGCACGACGAAGGCGGCTTCGGCGCCATCGTCGCCCTGTTTGACAGCACCATCACCTTCCACGCCCAGTACCAGCAGCAGCGCGACCTTGCGGCATTGCTGGACCTGCTGGTGCTGGACCGCGACAACCCGCGCTCGCTCGGCTGGGTGGCGCAAACACTGCGCGGCCGGCTCGCACGCCTGGCCGAAAACACGGTGGGTGCGCCGCAGCCGGTGCCGGATCTGACCCCCGGCCTGCCCGACCCCGGCAGTTGGCAACTGGCCCACCTTTACACACCTGCGCCCGGGCTGCCACAAGACCAGCGTTACGACGGCTTGCTCGCGCAACTGGGGCAATGCTGCCATGCCGCCTTCGAACTCTCGGACACGCTGAGCCGCCGCTACTTCAGCCATGTGGCAGCGGACGAACACAGCCTGGGCGCCTGAGCGCCCGTTTTTTTGACACCCCAGGATGCTGCTACACCTTGTTCACGAAACGCGTTATGCGTACAGCCCCACGGTGGAAAGCGCGCACCATGTGCTGCACCTCAAGCCAGCCAGCCACGCCGGCCAGCAACTGCTGAGCCACCAGTTGACGATCAGCCCGCAGCCGGCGCAAATGCACGAGTTGCCCGACGTCTATGGCAACACCCGCACCTTCTTTTCGCTGCACACGCCGCATGAAGAACTGACCGTGGTGGCCGAAAGCGTGGTCTCCACATTGGCTGTTGCTGAAGCCGGCCAGACATCGGCCGGGCTGGCGTGGGAGCAGGTGCGCGAACAGTTTCGCTACCAGGCCGGCGCGGCGTATGACAGCGCCTGCGAGTTTGTCTTCGCCTCGCCCTACGTGCCGCGCGACGAGGCCTTCGCGGAATTTGCCCGGCCCAGCTTCACGCCCGGCCGGCCCCTGCCCGAGGCGGCAGAGCACCTGATGCAGCGCATCCACGCCGAGATGGCCTACGACAGCGACAGCACCGAGGTCGGCACGCCGGCGCTTGAAGCCCTGCAACTGCGCAAGGGCGTGTGCCAGGACTTTGCCCACATCATGGTCGCCTGCTGCCGCTCCATGGGGGTGCCGGCGCGTTATGTCAGCGGCTACCTGCTGACCAACCCCGCGCCCGGCCAGCCGCGCCTGATCGGCAGCGACGCCTCACACGCCTGGGCCTCGGTGTATTGCCCGCTGGCCAGCGACGCCGGCGGCATGCGGCTGGCGGCCGGGCAAAACGCCGGGGTCTGGCTGGACTTCGACCCGACCAACAACCGCGCGCCCGGCGAAGACTATGTGACGCTGGCCACCGGCCGCGACTTTCTCGACGTGTCGCCGATGCGCGGCGTGATTCGCGGCGGCGCCCGCCATGTGCTGGACGTGGCCGTGACGGTCACGCCGCTGTCCGAGCCGGACTAGAATCAGCCTTGGTCCCAAGCTGCATCCGCTACTTTTTTTATAGCTGCTTGTGCCCGTCCAGAAAGGGCTGGAGGCCTTTTTCATCATCAACCGGCACAGAATGCCGCTTCAGGAGAACCCCATGAGCACCACCCCGATTTACGACAAACTCAAGGCCCTGGGCATCACACTGCCGCCGGTGGCGATTCCCGCCGCGGCCTATGTCCCGTTTGTACAGACCGGCAAGCTGGTGTTTTTGAGCGGTCACATCGCGAAGAAAGATGGCAAGCCCTGGGTCGGCCAGCTCGGCAAAAACATGGCCACCGAAGAAGGCAAGGCGGCGGCACGCGCCATCGCGATTGACCTGATGGGCACGCTGCATGCGGCAGTCGGCGACCTCGGCAAGGTCAAACGCATCGTCAAGCTCATGAGCCTGGTCAACTCGACCGGCGACTTCACCGAGCAGCACCTGGTGACCAACGGCGCCAGCGAACTGTTCGGCGAAGTGTTCGGCCCGGCCGGCGCCCATGCCCGCAGCGCTTTCGGCGTGGCGCAAATTCCGATGGGCGCCTGCGTCGAAATCGAGCTGATCGCCGAACTGGAATAAGCCAGGCCGCTTCGCCGGCGGTCAAGCCGGCGACAGCCGCCGCCCTTGCCTGCCTTAAAATCCATTCGTCCCCGAAGCAATTCGGGGCAGCGTTCTCAGGGCGGGGCGAAATTCCCCACCGGCGGTGTTTGCGTCAAGGCGCATCAGCCCGCGAGCGCCCGGCTTTTCACAAAGCCGGGGTCAGCAGATTCGGTTCAACTCCGAAGCCGACGGTCACAGTCCGGATGAAAGAGAGCGCGATGTTTTCGGCCTGTCTGGCGGGCTGGCGTTCGCACGCCAGGCCGAGGCAAGCCGCAGGCTCGTGCGCCCTGAATTTCGGTGACCGTTTTCAGGAGAAGCCATGAGTCCAAGACATCCCCATGCAGACCTTTTGCCGCAGCAGCCCCCGGCCAGGTTTTGCTTCATCCAGGCCGGCTGGCACGCCGACATCGTCAACCAGGGGCGCGACGCCTTTCTGGCAGAAATGACCCGCCAGGGCGTATCGCGTGAAGACATTGAGCTGTTTGAAGTGCCTGGCGCTTTCGAAATTCCGCTGCATGCACAGCAACTCGCCCGCTCTGGCCGTTATGCGGCCATCGTCGCCTGCGGCCTGGTGGTTGATGGCGGCATCTATCGCCACGAGTTTGTGGCCGACGCAGTCATCAGCGGGCTGATGCGCGTGCAGCTTGACACCGGCACGCCCGTGTTTTCTGCCGTGCTGACGCCCCAGCACTTCCATGAGCATGAGGAACACCGGCGCTTTTTCACGGAGCACCTGGTGCTCAAAGGCAAAGAGGTGGCACAGGCCTGCCTGCGCACCGTGGCCGGTTTGCGGCAGGTGCGGGAGCTGATGCCGGCCTGAGTCCCGGCAGAAGACTGGGCACAAAAATGGCCTCCAGCCCTTGCTGATCCTGCGCCAGCAGCTATTATTTTGGTAGCAAACGCAGCTCAGGCCCGCTCAGTCACCCAGCCCTGCACCGAGGCCAGCGCTCCCGGCAGCTTGGCTGCATCGGTGCCGCCGGCCATGGCCATGTCGGCCTTGCCGCCGCCTTTGCCGCCCACCTGCTGGGCGACGAAGTTGACCAGTTCTCCGGCCTTGAGCTTGCCGACACTGTCAGCCGTCACGCCGGCGGCGATCTGCACCTTGTCGCCGTCCACCGCAGCCAGCACGATCACCGCCGTCTTGAGCTTGTCCTTGAGCTTGTCCATGGTGTCACGCAGGGTTTTGGCATCGGCGCCTTCGAGCCGCGCGGCCAGCAC
>JAZKIE010000115.1:0-3129 GCA_040385025.1 Pseudomonadota bacterium
TGGTCACAAACGGGTTTTCCTGGCCGTCGATGGTCTTGGTTTCCAGCGCGGTGAAGACCTCACCGAAAGCCATGGGCACGGCGTTGGTGCCCAGGGTTTTGAAGGTGTCCAGGAAAATGTTGTTCTGCATCACGCGAACCTTGACGCCGTCAAAGTCTTCGGCCTTGGCGACCGGGCGCTTGCTGTTGGTCAGGTTGCGAAAACCGTTTTCCCAGTAGGCCAGGTTGATGAGGCCGGCTTCTTCCAGCTTCTTGTTGAAGTAGGCACCGGCCGGGCCATCAAGCACCGCATCCGCTTCTTTTTCATTGGCAAAAAGGAAAGGCAGGTCGAAAGCGCCTAGCTCCTTGACGATGCCGACCAGCGGCGAAGACGAGGTGCAGACCATCTCCTGGGTTCCGGCGCGCAGCGCCTGCGTGGCCGGCAGGTCGCCGCCAGCAGCGCCGCCCCAGAAGGCATTGATCTTCATCTTGCCGCCGGTCTTGGCCGCCAGCACTTCCTGCATCTTCTTGACGCCGACGCCGACCGGGTGGTCTTCATTCACGCCATTGGTGAACTTGATGGTGCGGTCGGCAAATTGCGCGAACGACGAGGTGGCGACGAGCAAGGCGGCGGCCGCCAGGGCGAGGGTTCTGCGTTTGAACATGGTTGTCTCCTTTATATAAACGACAGGGTTGGGAAAACGTGGTTACCGCATCCACCATTTGAGCGGTTCGGTAACGATCTCGGGGAAAAGCACCAGCAGGAAAAGCACGGCCAGTTGTGCCATCAGGAAAGGCAGCACGCCCTTGAAGGCGTCGTCCATGCTGATCTTGGCGACGCCGCAGACCACATTGAGCACCGTGCCAACCGGCGGCGTGATCAGGCCGATGGCATTGTTCATGATGAACATGATGCCGAAATAAACCGGGTCGATGCCGGCCTTGAGCACCACCGGCATCAGCACCGGCGTGAGGATCAGCACCGTCGGCGTGAAGTCCAGCGCGGTGCCGACGATCACGATCAGCACCATCATCACAAACATCAGCAGCATCTTGTTGCCCATGAAAGGCGCCATCATGGCGGCCACTTCCGTCGGGATGTTGGCCACGGTGATCAGCCACGCGCTGACCATGGCGGCGGCCACCAGGAACATCACCACGGCCGTTGTCTTGCCCGCCGACAGGATCAGGCCATAAAGCTCCGACCACTTGAGCTCGCGGTAGATGAACATGCCCACCACAAAGCTGTAGACCGCAGCTACCACCGCAGCCTCGGTCGGCGTGAAGATGCCGAACTTCATGCCGCCAATGATGACGATGGGCAAGGCCAGCGCAAAGCCGCCCTGGGCCGTGAGCTGCAAGCGCTCCGGCATCGAGAGTTTGGGCGCTGACGGGACGTTTTCCTTTCTGGCGACCCACCACCAGGTCAGGCCAATCGCCACGCCCATCAGCAGGCCCGGGACAATGCCGGCCAGAAACAGCTTGGTGATGGACACGTTGCCGGCCACGCCGAAGATGATCAGGCCGATCGACGGCGGAATCACCGGCGCGATGATGCCGCCCGAGGCCACCAGGCCTGCCGCCCGCCCGACGTTGTAGCCGGCGGCCCGCATCATCGGGATCAGCAGCGCGGCCAGCGCGGCGGTGTCGGCAATCGCCGAGCCCGACAGCGAGGCCATGATGACCGCAGCAATCACCGTGACATAGCCGAGGCCGCCGCGAAAATGCCCGACCCAGGCCATCGCCAGATTCACAATGCGGCGGCTCAGGCCGCCGGCATTCATGAATTCGCCGGCCAGCAGGAAAAAGGGCACGGCCAGCAAGGGGAAGTTGTCGGCGCCGTCGACAAAACGCTGGGCCAGGATCTGGCTGTCGAAGGTGACGAGACCGCTGGTGGCCGCCAGAAAAGCCATCAGCGTGACGCCGCAGACCAGCAGCGCGTAGGCAATCGGCATGCCGATGGCCATGGCGGCCAGCAGGCTCAAAATAAAAACGCTGACGGTCATGACCGGCTTCCCTGCATCTGTTTCTCCACGTCGGCCAGGCCTTCGGTTTCTATCACCTGCACCAGCTCTTCCTCGCTGATCTGCCCGGTCACAAGCCGGTAGAGCACATTGAGGTTGATGATGGCCATCACCACGCTGACGATGTAGCCGATGCCGTAAATCCAGATCATCGAGATACCGACGACCGGCGACACATTGCTGACCTGCAGCTCATGCATCTTGAAGGTGCCCATGAAAAACAGCACATTGCAAAACAGCATCAAGGCCTCGCTCAGGAACAGGCAGACTTTTTTCCCGAGGATGGGCAGATGTTTGATCAGGGTGTCCACGCCCAGGTGCCCGCCCTCGTACATGGCCAGCATCGCGCCGATGTAGGTCAGCCAGATGAAGAAGTAACGCGACATTTCGTCCGACACCGAGATGCCGGAATTGAAGGCGTAACGCAACACCACATTGCCAAAAACCATGATGACCATGGCCACCATGCAAACCACCACCAGCAACTCCAGCAGCTTGTAGAACCAGTAAATCGACCTGTCGACGGCTTTTTGCACGTTTGCCTTTCCTCTTGTCTGGCCTGGAGTTCAGGCGGCTTTGAGCTGCCGCGCGGGACTGCTCAGCACGGGAAGGCGGCGGCGCGAGGCCAGCACTTCCTCGATGTCTTCCTTGGCGCCGTCGATCAGCACACGGATGGCGATCTCGGCCTCGTCGGGCTGGTGCGCGATGACCGCATCCAGCACCGCGCGGTGCAGTGGCAGCGAATGCACCGGGCCATCCTTGCGCCGCGTGGAAATTTCAAAACTGGTGCGCAGCAGCGCGCCCAGCGCCTTGCTCATCTGCACCAGCATGCGGTTGCGGCTGGCACGCAGCAGGCCCTGGTGAAAACGCAGGTCGTACGTCACATAGTCACCGCCATGCTCCACCGCGTGTTTCATGCCGGCATAGGCAGCTTCGACTTCGGCGATGTCCTGGGCAGTGGCGCGTTCCGCAGCCAGGCGCATCGCGGCGGGTTCGACGACACGCCGCAGGTCCTGCAGGTCGCGCAGAAACTCCGGTGTCAGGCCGGCCTTGGACTGCCAGATGATGACGTCCGGGTCGAACCAGTTCCAGTGGTCTTCGGACAAGACGCGGGTGCCGACCTTGGG
>JAZKIE010000116.1:0-5887 GCA_040385025.1 Pseudomonadota bacterium
GCAAGATCAGCTTTGGTTCCTCAGGCAACGGCTCCGCAGCGCACCTGACCAGCGAGTTGCTCAAGGCCATCACCAAAACCTATATGGTGCACATTCCCTACCGTGGCGCGGTGCCGGCGCTGACGGATTTGATCGGTGGGCAGATCCAGCTCTTCTTTGACGCGCCCACCGGCTTGATCAACCAGGGCAAGGCCGGCAAGGTCCGCCTGATTGGCGTGGCGAGTGACCGGCGCCTGCCAGCAGTGCCGGATGTGCCGACCTTTATCGAGCAGGGTTTCGCGGGCTTTACCGGCAGCACCTGGGCCGGCATGCTGGCGCCCGCAGCGACGCCCAAAGACATCGTCAAACGCATGTCGGACGAAGTGGGGCGCATCATCCGCAGCGACGAAACACGCGCGCGGCTGGACGCCATGGGTACTTTTGGGGCCGGTGGCACACCGGAAGAGTTTGATGCCTTTATTGCCCTAGAGACCACCAAGTGGGCCAAGGTCATCCGGGAGGCGGGGGTCAAAGCGGAATAAGCCCTGCGAAGGCCTGAAAAGGCCGAGGGGCAGGCGCCAGGGCGCCGATGCGGCTCTATTCGCCCGAAGTGTTGGTCGGCAGGCCGCTCTGCACACGGCGGGCGCCGTCAAAACGGCGCGCCCAGTAGGCGACGCCCATGCTTTCAACGCGGACTTCGGCGCCCGGTTTGGGGGCATGGATGAACTTGCCGTCGCCGACATAAATGCCGACATGGCTGAAGGCCCGCTTCATGGTGTTGAAAAACACCAGGTCGCCGGGTTGCAGTTCGGTCCGGTCGATGTTCTGGGTGGCGGCGGCTTGTTGCTCGGCGCGGCGCGGCAGGATCAGGCCGACGGTCTGTTCATAGATGGCTTTGACAAAACCGCTGCAGTCCACACCGGTTTCCACCGAATTGCCGCCGCGCCGGTAAGGCACGCCCAGAAAACCCATGGCATGGATGACCAGCTCGGATGCCTTGTGGCCGACCGACTGGCGCACCTGGTCGATCCGGTTCAGCAGGCCTTTGTCGGCCAGGAATTTGTCCATGTCGTCGCCGGAATGGCCGGGGCTGGCGTGCGCAGTGGCGGCAAGCAGAAGGCTGGTGACGAGCAGGGTGAAACGCATGGGCGCTAGAGTATATGAAGGACATGTCCTACGTCAAGCTAAAGTTTTTTCTAGATTGCGTTGTTAAGCCATTGATTTGTAACGATATTAAACAAAGTGCCTTTTTTCTCCCCCAAGGGAGCTCCCGGCCTCGACAAACCCGCTGGGTCAACACTGGCAATGGCTTGATGGCATATTGGTCGCTCAACTGGCCGCGATGACCAGATCTGCACCCCAGCACGAAAAATGTGAGGTAAATATGCCTTCAGCCCATACCAGTCATGCGCGAGCAGCTATGTTTTTGATAGCGTTTTCAGGCTTGACCGCGGCCGGCGCCGCGTTAGCGCAAGGGGTGCGTCCCGAGGTCGTCGCCACCGGCTTGCAAAACCCCTGGGCTGTGGCTTTTTTGCCGCAAGGCCGGTTTCTTGTCACTGAACGGCCTGGCCGGATGCGGGTGGTGGAAGCCGATGGCAGGCTGGGGCCCAATCTGCCGGGCCTGCCGGCGATTGACGCCGGCGGGCAGGGCGGCCTGCTCGATGTGGTGGCCGATGCCGATGTTGCGGCCAACCGTCGCGTCTACTTTTGTTACTCCGAGGCGGCGGCTTCAGGGGGCAACAGCACGGCCTTGGCCAGCGCCACCCTGGCGGCTGACAATTCGCGGCTTGAAGATGTGCAGGTGATCTTCAGCCAGAAACCCAAGTTTGCCAGCAGCGCGCATTTTGGCTGCCGCATTGTCGAGGGGCGCAAAGACGGCAAGCCTGACGGCACCCTGTTTCTGACCCTGGGCGACCGTTATTCGCGCATGCAGGACGCGCAAAAGCTCGACAACCACCACGGCAAGGTGGTTCGCATCAACAAGGACGGCAGCGTGCCCAGGGACAACCCCTTTGTGGGCCGGGCCGGCGCCTTGCCCGAAATCTGGAGTTACGGCCACCGCAACATGCAGGGCGCGACGCTGGCGCCGGACGGCAGCTACTGGACGCATGAACACGGCCCGCAGGGCGGCGACGAAATCAACCTGCCCCAACCGGGCCGCAACTATGGCTGGCCGGTGATCACCTATGGCGAAAACTACGGCGGCGGCAGGGTGGGCGAGGGCATCACTGCCAAAACCGGCCTGGAGCAGCCGCTGCATTACTGGGTGCCATCGATTGCGCCCTCGGGCATGGCGTTTTTGAGCAGCGACAGGTATGGCAAGGCCTGGCAGGGCAACCTGTTTGTCGGCTCTCTGAAGTTTGGCTACCTCAACCGCATCGAGCTGGCGCAGCCTTTCAAGGGCAAGGTGGTGCGCGAGCACAAGTTGCTGGAAGGCGGCGGCCGCGTCCGTGATGTGCGGCAGGGCCCGGACGGCCTGCTGTACGTGCTGACCGACAGCGCTCAGGGCCGGCTGCTGCGCCTGCAGCCCCAGTAAGGCTTGAACGAGGAAGCGTTCATTTGCCTCGATAGAATGGGCGCTTTCCCTGACCAGAGTGAGCCTGCGTGTCCGAACGATCCGAAGTCCTGTTGCAATACCTCCTGCCCAAGCGGGCCATCACCGAGTTCGGCCGGCATATTGCGTCCATGCAGGGCGGTGTCATCACCACGCGCATCATCCGCTGGTTCATCGGCAAGTACGGCGTCAACATGGCCGAGGCGGCCAACCCGGACATCAGCAGTTACGCGAGCTTCAACGACTTTTTCACACGGGCCCTCCAGCCCGGCGCGCGTCCCCTGGCCGTCGCCGACCTGATCTGCCCGGTGGACGGGGCGATCAGCCAGTTCGGCGCCATCGCGGGCGACCAGATTTTCCAGGCCAAGGGCCACCACTACTCCACGACGGCGCTGGTCGGCGGCGACCGCGAACTGGCCGCGCGTTTTGACGGTGGCAGCTTTGCCACGATCTACCTCAGCCCCAGGGACTACCACCGCATCCACATGCCGGCCGACGGGCGCTTGAGCCGCATGATTTATGTGCCTGGCGAGCTGTTCTCGGTCAACCCGGCCACGGCGCGCGGTGTGCCGGGCCTGTTTGCACGCAACGAACGCGTGGTTTGTGTGTTCGAGTCGGCGCGCGGCCCGTTTGTGCTGGTGCTGGTGGGCGCCACGATTGTCGGCAGCATGGCCACGGTCTGGCATGGCGTCGTCAATCCGCCGAGGACGCGCGAGGTGCGTGATTGGCGTTACGACGACGGGCAGGTGGTGCTGCGGCAAGGCGACGAGATGGGCCGCTTCCTTCTCGGCTCCACCGTCGTGTTGCTGTTTCCGCAGGGGCCCTGCCACTTCAACCCGGCGTGGGCGCCGGCTGCGACGGTGCGGCTCGGTGAAGCCATGGCCCGCCTGGCCGACTGAGCGCCAGCGTTCTGATCTGCTATCAATCGGATAGCTGCTTGCGCTCATCCGGCATGGCTTGCCTGCACTTCAGCAAGCGCATTCCGGCCCCCGTTCAGGGCTTGTGACAGGCCTACCAAATCTTCATCCCTTTCCTACACGTCAGGCCTGCTTCCCCGCCTAAGCTCTTCAGATTGAACATCAAGAGCAGTCTGGCCGCACCCTGCGGCCTGTTGTGGTTTCGCACCGGAGCACCTGTGGCCAAGGAATTTTTCAACGAAGTGGGCAACTCCCCGCCGCCCCATGAGCTGCACCCGGCGCCCGTCGATAGCCGCGATCCCCTCGCTTTGCACCGCGGACTCGCGCATTTCAACAAGCAGCGGGTGGCGGTTGCGACCCCGAGCAGCGACTGGCGCCAGCAGCTCCAGCATGAACTGGCCTGGCGCAGCGCTGAAGGCGAATTTCTTGAAAGTCTGCGCGCCACTGTCGCGCCCCTGTTGCCGCCGGACGGGCTGGATGCGCAGGCCTTCGTGAGCTGGTTTGAAGGTCTTGCGCAAAATGGCCCCGGCCAGCAGCACCCCTTGTTTGACTGGCTGGCGCACACCGCGTCCCATGAGCAGATGTGCTGGTTTTTGCGTCAGGAAGCGGCGGGAGAAGCCGGTTTTGACGACCTGCTGGCTTACACCCAGGTCCAGCTTCCGGGTCGCCCCAAGCTGGAGCTGGCCCGCAACTACTGGGACGAAATGGGCCACGGCAAACCCAAAGCCATGCATGGCGCCATGCTGGCCAATGTCGTCTCCGAACTGGGTCTGAGCCCCTCTATAGACAGCACCGAATGGCAGGCACTGGCGCTGGCCAACACCATGCTGGGCATGGCGACCTCGCGCCGTTATGCCTATCACTCGATGGGCGCGCTCGGTGTGATTGAGCTGACTGCACCGACGCGTGTGAAATTGGTGTCGGACGGCATGCGCCGCCTCGGCATGAGCGGGCGTGTCCGTGCCTATTTTGATCTGCACGCAGTGCTTGATGTGCAGCATTCGCAGGCCTGGAATGCGGAAGTGATTGCACCCCTGGTTGATGCGGACCCCGCGTGCGGGCGCTTTATCGCCGAAGGCGCGCTGATGCGGCTGCTGTGTGGACAACGCTGTTTTGATTGTTATTCGGTCAAGCTCATGCCGGGGCATTGACACCGATGGCTGAACCTACGCCGGCCTTCGACGGGGCGCTGAAGGCCTTGTTGCAACATTTGCGAGAGCAGGCCTACGAGTTCACCACGGTGACCCCGCTCACGCATGCGCGCGTGCTGGTCAATCGGCAGGGCATGGTGGCGACCTCACTGCGCGACGTGTTCGGCTGGTCGCTCCCTTTTGCCCCTCCGGTGGCATCGGATGATCTGTTCGAGTTGCTGCTGAACAGTGGTGTCATCGTGCGCGAAGGCAATCTGTACCGCAGCCGCGTCAGGGTATCGAGTTTTGACGGAGACCTGTTTGTGCATTCGGCGTTTCCCACGCTGGCCAACGATGCCGTTTTTTTCGGCCCGGACACCTGCCGTTTCCTGAACCTGATCGGCGAACACCTGCCCGTGGCGGCTGCAGGCAGGCCACTGCGTATCGCCGACGTGGGATGCGGCAGTGGCGCCGGCGGCATCATGGCGGCGCGTCTGCGCGTGGGCGCGCAGGTCACGCTCAATGACATCAATCCGCTGGCCCTGCGTTATGCCGGCATCAATGCAGCCTCGGCGCGTGTGGACGTTGCGCTTGCGCCCGGCGATGCCTTGTCCGCCGTCACCGGCGACTTTGATGTGGTGCTGTCCAACCCGCCGTACCTCGAAGACGACGCCGGGCGTGCCTACCGGCATGGCGGTGGCGATCTGGGCCGGGCACTGAGCGTGAAGATTGGTGCCCAGGCCCTGCAGCGCCTGCTGCCTGGCGGGCGGCTGATTCTGTACACCGGCGTCGCGATTGTGGACGGTGTGGACCATTTCATCCGCGAGATGGAGCCATTTCTCGGTCAGGCCGGCTGCACCTACACCTATGCCGAAATCGACCCCGATGTTTTTGGCGAAGAGCTGGAACGACCGGTGTACCGGCAAGCGGACCGGATTGCGGCGGTCGGGCTGGTCGCCGTGAAGGCATGAATATCTTGAATGAACATCAAAGGAGCGTTATGCGCAAGCCATCGGACCCTTCCAGGGAATCAAAAGCCATGAAGACGAGCGAAGACGCCGGCCCGCAGGCCAGCCACGCCAGCGCCCTGGCGGTCAAGGCCTGGCCGTTTGCGCCCGGCTCGCAACTGGGCAAACAGGTCGCCAAACCCTGGTCCCCCAAGACGTCCTACCGTTTTAATCAGCGCTGATGCCACTTAGGCAGGGTTTGGGGCGTCGCAAGGCCACGGCGGCGCGCGCGGCGACACCTACACTAGGGCCTGTTCACACTATTTATGCAAGATGCGTTGCGAGTCAAAAAGGTCATGC
>JAZKIE010000117.1:0-2607 GCA_040385025.1 Pseudomonadota bacterium
CAGATTGAGTTGAAGCACGCGTTCGGTCGGCCGCCCGGCCAGGATTTTCAGGGTGTCGGCTTTGAGAAGCCGGCTTTTCTCGCCGCTGACCAGCCAGGCATCGGCCTCGGCAAACGGCCCGCTTTGCCAGGCCGGCCATCCCTTGGGCAACTTCCCGAGCTGCGCCTCGAGCTGATTACTCTGCTCCGGCGTAAACCCGGCCAGGCCCAACCAGAGAACAGGCAGCTCAAGAGACATGGCGCTTTCGTGAGGAATGGGGGGATTTAAAAAGCACCTTGTGATTGTGCAACAAGACGTAACAACTTTAGCGTCTTATGCCTTGCCCAGCCTCCCCCAAATAGGGGAGACGGGCCATCGGGGCTGCCTCAAGCGCGGGCGCGCCTGGCTTTGACCGCCTCGGACAAGACATCAAGAACCGACAGCGAGTCGTCCCAGCCCAGGCAGGCATCGGTGATGCTCTGGCCGTATTCGAGGGCCTTCGCGTCGTCCTTGCCGGGCGTGAACTTCTGCGTGCCCGCCTTCAAATGGCTTTCCACCATCAGGCCAAACACCTGGTGTGAGCCGCCCGCGACTTGCGTGGCAATCTCGCGCGCGACATCACGCTGCTTTTCATGCTGCTTGGAACTGTTGGCATGGCTGCAATCGACCATCAGGGTGGCCGGCAGTTTCGAGGCGGTCAGTTCTGCGCAGGCCGCAGTGACGCTGGCCGCGTCGTAGTTGGGTGCCTTGCCGCCGCGCAGGATCACATGGCAGTCCTTGTTGCCGTTGGTCTGCACAATCGCCACCTGGCCGTTTTTGTGCACCGACAAAAAGTGGTGGCCGCGCGCCGCCGCCTGAATCGCGTCGGTGGCAATGCGGATGTTGCCGTCGGTGCCGTTTTTGAAGCCAATCGGCGCCGACAGGCCGGAGGCCAGCTCGCGGTGCACCTGGCTTTCAGTGGTGCGTGCGCCAATCGCGCCCCAGGCTATCAGGTCGCCGATGTATTGCGGCGAGATCACGTCGAGGAACTCGCTGCCGGCCGGCAGGCCCAGGCGATTGATGTCGATCAGCAACTGGCGCGCAATGCGCAGGCCCTCGTCAATGCGGTAAGTCTCGTCGAGGTAGGGATCGTTGATCAGGCCTTTCCAGCCGACCGTGGTGCGCGGTTTTTCAAAATACACGCGCATCACGATTTCCAGCGTGCCGGCGTATTTTTTGCGCTGCTCGGCCAGGCGGCGTGCGTATTCCAGCGCGGCGGCCGGATCGTGGATGGAGCAGGGCCCGATCACCAGCAGCAGGCGGTCGTCCTTGCCGGCCATGATGTTGTGGATGGCCTTGCGGGTTTGCGTGATCAGTGATTCAACGGGGGTGCCGCTGATCGGAAAGAAGCGGATCAAATGCTCGGGAGGTGGCAACACAGTGATGTCCTTGATGCGTTCGTCGTCGGTCTGGCTGGTTTTATCGACGGGGCTCGCATACCAGGCATCGCTGGCTTGGGTGGCTTTGGCATTCATGGCTGGCTTCCTTCTAGAACTTTGAACAATCAATCAACAGATGCCGCAGGGCAAAAAAAAACCGCCGGAGGTCCGGCGGGTTTTCAAGATTCTGTGGCGTATTTTTCTGCTTACGCGAGGATCTCTCTACCGCCGGAGGCGCTTGAGAACCAAAAGTAAGCAAAATAAAATTTCGCGGAGGTCATGGCTGGAATGTAGCACAAGGCGCAGTGCGGGGTTCTTCTCTTCACCAGCCGGGGCCACATTCAACGCCTCAACCGCCCCCACCAGCTCCTGGCCCGCTCCAGCCGCGTCGCGTCCAGCGCACCCGACTCGGATTCGGCAGGCATCTGGTCGCGCAGTTGCTCATACATGTCGATCAGCAGCATGCCTTCGCCCAGCGTGCGCCAGGCGACCAGCTCAAAGTCTTCCAGGCCGATGCCCTGCACCGGCGTGGCGTCGCCTTGTCCGGCCTGGCCGGGCGGCAGCAGCCACTGGCCGATCAGCACCCGGAAATTGTTCAGGGCGGCCAGGTAAGACGCGTATTCGTAGAGGCCACGCCAGGCCGGGCTCAGGCCAATGACCCGTGCGCGGTGTTCACGCAAGGTGGTCATCAGGTCGATCAGTTGCGTGGCGGCTTCGGCCGGCCCGGCAGGGGGCTTGAGCCGGGTCAGCACCGCTTCGATGCTGACCGACAAGCCACCCAGGCCGTCGGCCAGTTGCAAGGACTCCTCGTCGGCCATGGCCGAGCGCAGGAAGTGGTTGAGCTCGCCGAAGCTCTGGATGCTGGGGAGCTGGGTTGACGGATCAATCGACAGCCGCGAGTTCATGGAAGCCCTCCGAAGAGGCCTTTGGCCGCCTCTCCCCACTGGGGGGCGATGCTGGCGGCCCGGCAAAGCCGGTTCCGCGGCATCCTGGAAGGGTGTTTCTGCAGCACAGCCTGCCTATGCGGTGCCGCCCACGGTCAGGCCGTCGATGCGCAGGGTCGGCTGGCCCACGCCCACAGGCACGCTCTGGCCTTCCTTGCCGCAGGTGCCGACGCCGCTGTCGAGCTGCATGTCGTTCGCGATCATGGTGACGCGGGTCAGCGCATCGGGACCGTTGCCGACAATCGTCGCGCCCTTGACCGGGTACA
>JAZKIE010000118.1:0-4255 GCA_040385025.1 Pseudomonadota bacterium
CGGTGCAGATCACGCCGCCCAGCGGAATCACGCCGTTGGTCACGGCCTTGGCGAAGTTCAGCATGTCAGGCACCACGCCATAGTAGTCGGCGCCAAAGTTCGTGCCCAGGCGCCCGAAACCGGTGATGACCTCGTCAAAAATCAGCAGGATGCCGTGTTTGTCGCAAATCTCGCGCAGGCGCTTGAGGTAGCCTTTGGGTGGCAGATACCAGCCGGCGCTGCCGGCCACCGGCTCGACGATCACGGCAGCGATATTGCTCGGGTCATGCAAGGGCAGGATGCGATTCTCCAGCTCAAGCAGGATGTCCTCTTCCCAGACCGGCTCGGCGCCGTGGATGTAGGCGTGTTTGACCGGGTCGTGGATGAAACGCAGGTGGTCGACCCGCGGCAACAGCGCTGCGCCGTAGACCTTGCGGTTGGCCGGGATGCCGCCCACACTCATGCCGCCAAAACCGACGCCGTGGTAACCCTTTTCACGGCCGATGAAGACATTGCGGTGACCCTCGCCACGCGCGCGGTGATAGGCCAGTGCGACCTTCAGCGAGGTGTCGGCCGCCTCCGAGCCGGAGTTGCAGAACAACACCTGGTTCAGGTCACCGGGCGCCATGGCGGCAATCATCTCTGCGGCCTGGAAAGCCTGGTCGTTGCTGGCCTGGAAGGCGGTCGCGTAGTCCAGCGTATCGAGCTGCTTCTTGATGGCTTCGTTGATCGGCTTGCGGTTGTGGCCGGCCCCCACGCACCACAGGCTGGAGATGCCGTCGAGCACCTGCTTGCCGTCATGGGTGGTGAAAAACATGCCGTCGGCCGCCACAAACACGCGTGGCTCCTTCTTGAAGCTGCGGTTCGGCGTGAACGGCAGCCACTGGTGGTCCATGTTGAAGTCGGGGTAGGCCATCAAAATTCTCCTGCAGGGGACAAGGCAACATGCCGGGTGTTAGCTGCATTCTGGCACCGCCGGCAAGGCAGCGCCGCTCCTGCGACAATTCTTCCATGAGCCCTACTTATATCCTTACCCTGTCCTGCCCGGATCGCCCGGGCATTGTCCATGCGGTGTCCGGCTTTTTGTTCGAGCGCGGCGGCAACATTCTCGAAGCGGCGCAGTTCAGCGACGACAAGCGCGATGATCCGGCCGCCGATGCCACCGGCCTGTTTTTCATGCGGGTCAGCTTCGGTTGCGAGAAGCTCTCCTTTGAAAGCCTGAAAGAACAACTCGGTGCGCTGGGCACGCAGTTCGGCATGCGCTGGAGCCTGCACCAGGCCACGCAGCCGATGCGCACGGTGCTGCTGGTCAGCAAGGAAGGCCATTGCCTGAACGACCTGCTGTTTCGCTGGAAGTCCGGCCTGCTGCCGCTGGACATTCGCGCCATCGTCTCCAACCACCGCGATTTTTACCAGTTGGCGGCCAGCTACAACGTGCCCTTCCACCACATCCCGGTGACGGCAGCGACCAAGGCCGAGGCCGAAAAACGCCAGTACGACATCATCGAGGCCGAGGGTGCCGAACTGGTGGTGCTGGCGCGTTACATGCAAATCCTCAGCGACGACCTGTGCCGCAAGCTCGCTGGCCGCGCCATCAATATCCACCACTCATTTTTGCCCAGCTTCAAGGGCGCCAAACCCTACTACCAGGCGCATGCACGCGGCGTGAAGCTGATAGGCGCCACGGCGCACTACGTGACCGCCGACCTTGACGAGGGCCCGATCATCGAGCAGGACGTGGCGCGAGCCGATCACAGCAAAACCGTGGAAGCCCTGACCGCCATGGGCCGCGACACCGAAAGCCAGGTGCTGGCGCGCGCGGTGTTGTGGCACAGCGAGCACCGGGTTTTGTTGAACGGCCACAAAACCGTGATTTTCAAGTGACGGCAGTCTAGGAATGGGCACAGCCAGCCGGATTCCGCCGATTCAGTGCCTGCTGACCTTTGAAACGCTGGCGCGGCTGCGCAGCGTGACGCAGGCGGCCGAAGAGCTCAACGTGACGCCCAGCGCAGTCAGCCACCGGGTCAAGCAGCTTGAGCAGATCATCGGCACCAAGCTGTTCGGCCGGGCCGATTTTTCGCTGACCACCGAGGGCAGCGAGTACCTGGCCCATGTGCGTGAGGGTTTGGCGATCCTGCAAAAATTTCCGGGTGCGGCGGGCCAGAGCGGCACGCCCGGCAAACGCAAGCTGCGCCTGGCCGTCACGCCGACCTTTGCGCGCTCCATCCTGATCCCGCGCCTGCGCCAGTTCACCGATGCCTACCCGGAGATTGACCTGACCCTGCAGGTGTCGATTCCGCTGCTGGACGTGGTCGCCGAGGACGCCGACCTGGTGGTGCGCTTCGGCACCGGGCGTTATGCCGATGTCGAACATGTCTGCCTGATGAAAGACGAGGTCACGCCGCTGGCCTCGCCCGCCTACGTGCGCGAGCACGGCCCGTTTGACGCGGCAGAAGACCTGGACGGCGAAGCGCTGCTGCGCTCACCGCTGGAGCCCTGGCGCACCTGGTTTGCCGCACACGCGCTGGACTGGCCGGAGCCGGTGGACGGTTCTCAGTTCAACGACATCGGCCTGATGTGCGACGCAGCGGCCGCCGGCATGGGCGTGGCGCTGATCCGGCTCAAGCTGGGCGCGCCCTGGCTCGAAAACGGCTCGCTGGTGCGCCTCTACGCGCGCAACGTGCCGAGCCCGCATGCCCACTACCTGTGCTGGCGCACCGGCATGATGGACCGCTGGGAATGCGCGGCCTTTGCCGAGTGGCTGAAAAAATCGGTCAATTGACCGATTTTCCAAAAACCCTCAAGCCTTTTAAGCCCCCAGCCCATGCCGGATAGGCGCAAGCAGCTACATATTTGATAGCGTTTTGTTTTTCACGGACGGCCTGCATTTTCTTCACACCGGCCGCACCTGCTTTGCATTAAAGTGCTTTTTTGACTCTCTCATGCGAGCCGCCCATGAACGCACCTTTGGACACCCCGCAGCAGCAACAGCTTGAGCGCGCCGAGCGCCAGGCGCAGGTGGTGCGCGCGCTGCAGGCCGTGTTGCCGGCCCATGCGCTGCTGTGGAACAGCGAAGACACCACCCCTTACGAATGCGACGGCCTGACCGCCTACCGCCAGCGCCCGCTGGTGGTCGCGCTGCCCGAAACTTACGGCCAGGTGCAGGCGGTGCTGCGTGCCTGCCACGCGCTGCAGGTACCAGTGGTGGCACGCGGCGCCGGCACCGGTTTGTCGGGCGGCGCGATGCCGCACAAGTTGGGCGTTACCCTGTCGCTGGCCAAGTTCAACAAGATTCTGAAGATGGACGCGGCCAGCCGCACCGCCGTGGTCCAGGGCGGTGTGCGCAACCTCGCCATCAGCGAAGCCGCTGCACCGCTGGGCCTGTATTACGCGCCGGATCCGTCCAGCCAGATCGCCTGCACCATAGGCGGCAACGTCGCCGAGAACTCGGGCGGCGTGCACTGCCTCAAATACGGCCTGACCCTGCACAACGTGCTGAAGGTGCGCGGTTTCACGGTGGAGGGCGAGGAAGTCGAGTTTGGCAGTGATGCGCTCGACGGCGCCGGTTACGACCTGCTGTCGGTGCTGATCGGCAGCGAAGGCATGCTGGCTGTCACCACCGAGGTCACCGTCAAGCTGGTGCCCAAGCCGGTGCTGGCGCGCTGCATCATGGCCAGCTTCGACGACCTGCGCAAGGCCGGTGACGCGGTGGCGGCGGTGATTGCCGCCGGCATCATCCCGGCCGGTCTCGAGATGATGGACAAGCCCATGACGGCTGCGGTCGAGGATTTTGTGCATGCCGGCTACGACCTCAGCGCCGAAGCGATTTTGCTGTGCGAAAGCGACGGCACGCTGGAAGAAGTCGAGGAGGAAATCGGCCGCATGAGCGCGGTGTTGACCCGATGCGGCGCCACCGCGATTGCGGTCAGCCAGAACGAGGCCGAACGCCTGCGTTTCTGGAGCGGCCGCAAGAACGCCTTCCCGGCCTCAGGCCGCATGAGCCCCGACTACATGTGCATGGACTCGACGATTCCGCGCAAGCGCCTGGCCGACATCCTGCTGGCGATCCAGCAGATGGAGATCAAGTACGGCCTGCGCTGCGCCAATGTGTTCCACGCCGGCGACGGCAACCTGCACCCGCTGATTTTGTTCGACGCCAACGATGCCGACCAGCTGCATCGCTGCGAACTGTTCGGCGCCGACATCCTGGAAACCAGCGTGGCCATGGGCGGCACGGTGACCGGCGAACACGGCGTCGGTGTGGAAAAACTCAACT
>JAZKIE010000119.1:0-1835 GCA_040385025.1 Pseudomonadota bacterium
GCGCAGTACACACCTTCGGCCACATGGCCCAGCGACTGCACCGCCTGCGCCAGCGACTGGCCCTGTGCCAGCAACAGGCCGACCTTGCGATTGCGGCTGAGGTCGCCGGTGGCCGTCAGCACCAGGTCGCCCAGGCCCGACAGGCCGGTGAAGGTATCAAAGCGCGCACCCAGCGCCAGGCCCAGCCGCGTCATCTCGGTCAGGCCGCGCGTGATCAGCGCGGCGCGGGCGTTGAGCCCCAGGTTCAGGCCGTCGCACAGGCCGGTCGCAATCGACAGCACATTCTTGACGGCGCCACCCACCTCGACGCCGACGATGTCGTCGTTGGCATAGATGCGCAAGGCCGGGCCGTGGAATGCCTCGACCAATGCGTCGCGCACGTCGGCGTGTTCGCTGGCGGCGACCAGCGCGGTCGGCTGGCCGCGTGCCACTTCCTGCGCAAAACTCGGGCCACTGAGTGCGCCCGCTCTCAAATTGATAGCTGCCCGCGCCCGTATTTCGTGGGCCAGCAGCCCAAAAGGCTTGGAATCGGGGGAGGCATCGGCGAGCGGCACTTCAAAGCCCTTGCACAGCCAGGCCACCGGCACGCTGAGGCCCTGCAGACGCTGCAACATGCCGCGCAGCCCGGCAATCGGGGTGGCGATGACGATCAGGTCCTGGTTAGCCAGCAACGCATCGAAGGAGGCCCCGGAGCCGCCCGCCAGCAGCAGCGAAGGCGGCAGCGCCATGCCCGGCAGGTAGCGCGCATTGACGCGCTGCGCTTGCATGTCGGCCAATTGCGCCGCATCACGCGCCCACAGGCTGACCTGATGCCGCGGCGCTGAAGCCGTCGCCCGGGCGGCGCTGATCGCCAGGGCGGTGCCCCAGGCACCGGCGCCGAGAACGGCAATTTTCATGGCGGGCAGGAAACGGCGGGAGCCGGACTCAAACGATGATTTGCGGTGCTTCTTGCGCGGCCGAAGCGGCGGCAGCCTGCTGCTGCTCGAACATCGCCTGGAAGTTGATTTCAGCCAGGGTGACGGGCGGGAAACCACCGCGCTGGATCACATCGGCCACATTGCCGCGCAGGTAGGGGTACACGATCTGCGGGCAGGCGATGCCCAGCACAGCGTTGAGCTGCTCGGGCGGCATGTTGCGGATTTCAAAAATACCGGCCTGCTTGGCCTCGACCAGAAACACGCTTTTGTCCCCGATCTTGGTGTGCACAGTGGCGGTCACGCTGACTTCGTACAGGCCGTCGGTGATCGGCTGGGCTTCCACGCCGAGCTGGATGTCCACGGCGGGCTGCTCCTGGTTCAGCAGGATTTCCGGCGAATTGGGCTGCTCCAGCGAGATGTCCTTCAGGTAAACGCGCTGGATCTGGAACACGGGATCAAGGTTGGCTTCGGCCATGGTGAATCTTTCGGATTGCTTTTGAAAAAATAAAGCCTGCTGAGCGGGCAGCAGGCACAGCGCATTATCTCAGGTGTCTCTGCGAGGCAAGGCTCAACTGTTGAGCAACGGCAGCAGGCCGCCCTGGCCGTCCAGTGCCACCAGATCGTCGCAGCCGCCGACATGGGTGTCGCCGATAAAAATCTGCGGCACGGTACGGCGGCCGGTGATTTCCATCATTTTCTGCCGCTCGGCTGGCTGCATGTCCACGCGGACCTCTTCGATCGCCTCCACACCACGTTGCTTGAGCAGCTGTTTGGCATGAATGCAATACGGGCAGCTGGCGGTCAGGTACATCTTGACGGTTTGCATCAATCAATCTCTCCGGGGATCGGGTTCAGGGGGCGCAGCCCGCGAATCAGGCCTTTTCAAGAGGCAGGTTAGCCTCTTTCCAGGATTTCAGC
>JAZKIE010000120.1:0-7136 GCA_040385025.1 Pseudomonadota bacterium
GCGATGCTGCGCTGGATGGCGCCTTTCCTGAGCTTTACCGCCGAAGAAGCCTGGAAGGTCTGCGGCGCGTCGGAGTCCATCTTCATGGAAACCTATGCCGAGCTGGCAGCGCCCGATGCGGACCTGCTGGCGAAGTGGGGCCGCGTGCGCGAGTTGCGCGATGCCGTGAACAAGGACATCGAGGCGCTGCGCGCCGACGGCCAGGTGGGCTCGTCCCTGCAGGCCAATGTGGCGCTGGAAGTCACTGCCGATGACCATGCGCTGCTGGCCAGTCTGGGCGACGATCTGAAGTTTGCCTTCATCACATCCGCTATTGAATTGATAGCTGCTGACGCTCTCTCTATAAGGGTCAAGGCCAGTTCCGACACCAAATGTGAACGCTGCTGGCACTATCGGGCCGATGTCGGGCAGGACGCTGCGCACCCGACGATTTGCGGACGCTGCACCAGCAACCTGTTCGGCGCCGGTGAAAACAGAAAGTACGCATAATGGCCAAAACCACTTTCGGAGCCAACTCGGCCAAGCTTTTCCCCTGGCTGGGCCTGGCGCTGATCCTGCTGATCGCCGACCAGTTCACCAAGGTGCTGATCCTGGGCTACTACCAGCTCGGCGACGCGACCTATGTGACCCGTTTCTTCAATGTGGTGCGGGTGCACAACAGCGGCGCGGCGTTTTCCTTCCTGGCTTCGGCCTCGGGCTGGCAGCGCTGGTTTTTCACTGCTATTGGTATTGCGGCCGCGATCTTCATCCTGTGGATGCTCAAATCGCATTCGGGGCAGAAGCTGTTCTCGTTTGCGCTGGCCTGCATTCTGGGTGGTGCGATTGGCAATGTGATCGACCGCATGCTGCATGGTTATGTGGTGGACTTCCTGGACTTCCACTACGGCAACTGGCACTTCCCGGCCTTCAATATCGCCGACAGCGCGATCACGGTGGGCGCGGTCTGCCTGATCCTGGACGAGCTGCTGCGCGTCCGGAAAGCGAAATAACACGCGGCGTGTCGCTGTTGCGCGGCGCGGGGCAAGCCCTTGCAGCCCCAAGGCTCGCGTATAGTGATTCCTAGTTTATGAAGCATCTGTTGAATCTGCTGGCCGCCATTGCGCTGCTGGTCTGGGGTACCCATCTGGTCAGAACCGGCATCCTGCGCGTGTTCGGGGCCAACCTGCGTCATGTGCTGTCGCGCAGCATCAGCAACCGTTTTAATGCAGCCCTCTCGGGGCTGGGCGTCACGGCGCTGGTGCAGTCCAGCACGGCCACGGCATTGATCGTGTCCTCGTTTGTCGGTCAGGGGCTGATCACGCTGCCGCTGGCGCTGGCCGTGATGCTGGGGGCCGACATAGGCACCAGCCTGATGGCCGTGGTGTTTTCATTCGATTTGTCCTGGCTGTCGCCGCTGTTGATCTTTTCCGGCGTGGTGCTGTTCATCTCGCGGCAATCGACCAACGTCGGGCGTGTCGGCCGCATCCTGATCGGCCTGGGCCTGATGCTGCTGGCCCTGCGGCTGGTCACGGACTCGACCGGCGTGCTGACCTCGCACCCGGCCGTCAAGACCTTGCTGGGCACGCTCAGCAGCGACCTGCTGCTGGAGATCACCGTCGGCGCCGTGCTGGCCGTGGTGTCCTACTCGAGCCTGGCGATTGTGCTGCTGACCGCCACGCTGGCGGCGTCCAACGTGATCCCGCTGGATGTCGCGCTGGGACTGGTTCTGGGCGCCAATCTCGGCAGCGGCTTGCTGGCGGTGTTGACCACGGCCAAGTCAGCCATCGAGGTGCGGCAGGTACCGCTGGGCAACCTGGTATTCAAGCTGCTGGGCGTGGCCATGGCCGCGCCTCTTGTCGGCCTGTGGCTGCGCCATGTCCGCCCCTACCTCGGCGACGTCGCCACCACCGTGGTGCTGTTTCACCTGATGTTCAATCTGCTGGTGGGCGTGGTCTTCATCGGCTGGACCCAGGTGGTGGCACGCTGGGTCGAGAAATTCCTGCCGCGACCGGTCAAGGGCGCCAAGGCCGGCGGCCGGCCACAGCACCTGGACCCATCGGCCCTGACCACGCCCTCGCTGGCGATCTCTTGCGCGGCGCGTGAGGCCCTGCACCAGGCCGATGTGGTTGAAAGCATGCTGCTGGGCATGCTGGAAGTGATACGAAAAAACGACCTCAAACTCGCTGAAGACCTGCGCAAGATGGACGACACCGTCGACGAGTTGTACTCGGCGATCAAGTACTACCTGACCAAAATCTCGCGCGAAGCACTGGGCGAGGAAGAAAGCCGGCGCTGGACCGACATCATCAGCTTCACCATCAACATGGAGCAGATCGGCGACATCGTCGAGCGCATCCTGATCGACATCGAGGACAAGAAGATCAAGCCGCACCGCAATTTCTCGGAGGCCGGCATGGCAGAGATCTGCGAGCTGCACCAGCGCCTGATCGACAACCTGCGCCTGAGCATGAGTGTGTTTTTGAACGGCAGTGTGCGCGACGCGCAAAAACTGCTGGAAGAAAAAGCGCGCTTCCGCGACCTGGAACGCGCCTACGCCACCACCCACCTGGGCCGCCTTTCCGACAACACGACGCAGAGCATAGAAACCAGCTCACTGCACATTGACCTGATCAGCGACCTCAAGCGCATCAATTCGCACATCTGCTCGATTGCCTACCCGATTCTCGACTCGGCCGGCGCGCTGGCCCCGAGCCGGCTGCGCCAAAGCGTGCTGACCGATGAAGTGCCGCGCTAAGGCCGCGTCGGCATGAACCCCAACGCCGACCAGCTCTGGAAGGCGCCGCGCTGGGCCCTGGCCGTGCTGCTGGCCCTGCTGGGCATGCTGGGGCCGTTTTCCATCGACACCTACATCCCGGCGTTTTCCGGCATCGCCCGCTCGCTGGGCGCAACACCGGTCGAGATGCAGCAGACGCTGTCGGCCTACCTGTTCGGCTTTGCCTTCATGAATCTGTTTCACGGGGCACTGGCCGACAGCTTCGGCCGCCGTCCCGTGGTGCTGTGGGGGATTGCGATGTTCACCATCGCCTCGGCCGGCTGCGCGCTGTCGCAAAGCATTGAACAGCTGGTGTTTTTCAGGGCGCTGCAAGGCCTGTCCACCGGTGCCGGCATCGTGGTCTCGCGCGCAGTGATCCGTGACATGTTTCCGCCGGCGCAGGCGCAAAAGGTGATGAGCCAGGTGACGATTTATTTCGGCGTGGCGCCTGCCATTGCACCCATCATCGGCGGCTGGCTGTTTGTGCACCTGAACTGGCACGCGATTTTCTGGTTCCTGACTGGCGTCGGCGTGTTGCTGTGGACCGCCAACTACCGCCTGTTGCCCGAAACCCTGCACATCACGCAGCGCCAGCCTTTCAACGTGAAACACCTGATGCGCGGCTACTGGCAGCTCGGCTCCAGCCCGCGTTTTCTGCTGCTGGCGCTGGCCAGCGGCGTCCCTTTCAATGGCATGTTTTTGTATGTGCTGTCGGCGCCGGAGTTTCTTGAGATGCACCTCGGGCTCGCGCCTACCGAGTTCTTCTGGTTTTTTGTGCTGACGATTGCCGGCATCATGGCCGGCGCCTGGGTCAGCGGGCGCATGGCCGGCAAGATCGCGCCCAAGCAGCAAATCCGCCACGGCTTTGTGATCATGCTGGTGGTCGCGGTGATCAACCTGCTGGCCAACCTGCTGTTCAAGGCGCATGTGTCCTGGGCGCTGTTTCCGATTGCGATTTTCGCCTTCGGCTGGGCCCTGATGGTGCCGGTGGTGACCTTGCTGGTGCTGGACCTCTACCCCGAGCGGCGCGGCATGGCCTCGTCGCTGCAGGCTTTCATCGGCTCCAGTGCCAACGGCATCGTTGCCGGTGTGATTGCGCCGCTGATCATGCATTCCACCGTGGCGCTGGCCGCCGTCTCACTGCTGATGATGGGCATCGGCCTGCTGGCCTGGCTGTACCTGCACCACCGCTGGCCTGAAATAGGCCGCGCGGTGTCAGCCCTCGAGTGAATCGGGCGCTCAGCCGCGCGCTTCCAGCAGCGCCGCCTGGATCAGGGCTGCCTCGCTGGTGAACTCGCCGGCATGCATCTTCTGCAGCATCTCACTTTCGTCCATCAGCACAAACTGTTCGACCTCACCGTCCTGGTTCACCGGCACCTGCCCATCCGGCACGGTGCAGTGGTACCAGTCGATGCGCTCGACCACGTAGCCAGCACCGTGGCCGTCGTCGCAAGGACGGCGGATGTCAACGTGGCCGCCGCGAACGATGCCCTGCAGCGCTTCAAGGCGCAAGCCGGCTTCTTCCCAGGTTTCGCGTGCCAGTGCACTGGCCAGCGTGTCGGTGCCGCTGATCATGCCGCCCATCAGCGTGTCCCACATGCCCGGATCGTTGGACTTGCTCCAGGCCCGTTGCTGCACCCAGAATCGGCCGTCTTCGGCCTGCCCGACCAGGTGCACCGCCGCGGTGGTGATGCCCAGCACACGAACCACGGCGCGCTCGACGGTGCCGATGCGCCGGCCCTGGCTGTCCGTCACCGCGAGCTGCTCGTCACGCCAGGCGTGGGCCAGGCCAGCCTCGCGCAGGGCCAGCGCCAGCGCGCCCAGCGCAGCCGTCGGCTCACCCAGCAGGCGCCACACCGGGGTGTCAATATGCTCTGTTTTTGATAGCTGCTCACGCCCGTCTGGCATGGGCTGTAGCCTGATTTGGCTTAGGAAATCGGGCTCCACCGAGCCAATCACCGCATCACCCACCAGCAGCGGCAACCGCAGCCGCGCTGGCGCGAGTTGGCCGCTGGCGCGCAAGGCTTCAAGCCACTGCGGGTCCATCCCGTTCATCAGACCTACAGCGTCAGGATGGTGCAACCGGTGGTCTTGCGCGCTTCCAGCGAGCGGTGCGCTTCGGCCACATCAGCCAGCGCAAAACGCTGGTCAATGCGGATGTCGACCTTGCCGCTGCTGACCATGGCAAACAAATCGTCGGCCATGGCCTGCGTGCTTTCACGCGTCGCCAGATGCGTGAACAGCGTGGGGCGCGACACATAGAGCGAGCCCTTGGCCGCCAGCAGGCCGATGTCCAGCGGTTCGACCTTGCCGGAGGCGTTGCCGAAGTTGGCCAGCAAACCGAAGGGGCGCAGGCAATCGAGGGACTTGAGGAAGGTGTCCTTGCCGACCGAGTCGTAGACCACTTTCACGCCCTGACCACCGGTGATCTCCTTGACCCGCGCGACAAAGTCTTCCTTGGCGTAGTTGATGGTGAAGGCCGCGCCGTGTTCTTTGGCCAGCGCACATTTTTCGTCGGAACCGGCTGTGCCTATCAGTTGCAAGCCCATGGCCCTGGCCCACTGGCAGGCAATCAGGCCAACGCCGCCGGCGGCGGCATGGAACAACACATGGTCGCCAGCCTGCAGCCCGCCCTGCGGCTGGGTGCGGCGCAGCAAATACTGCACGGTCAGGCCCTTGAGCATCATGGCCGCGCCGGTGTCAAAGGAAATATCGTCGGGCAGCTTGCAGACACACTTGGCCGGCATCACGCGCACTTCGCAGTAACTGCCAGGTGGCTGGCTGGCGTAGGCGGCGCGGTCGCCGGCCTGGAGGTGTGTGACACCTTCACCAACGGCCTCAATCACGCCGGACGCTTCCATGCCCAGCTGCAGCGGCATGGGCAGCTTGTACACGCCGGTACGCTGGTAAATATCGATGAAGTTCAGGCCGACCGCCTTGTGGCGGATGCGAATTTCGCCGGGGCCGGGTTCGCCAACTTCCACGTCCACCAGCTTGAGCTCTTCAAGCCCCCCGTGCTGATCGATACGGACGGCTTTGGAGCGGGTCATGGCCATGGCGAATTCCTTGAAATGCGGTTGAAAAGGGGTGCGGCCTGCATCCTGCCACGAAACTGCCGGGCTTGCAGGCGACGCGGCACCGTCCCGGCATGGGGCGGGACGTTCAGGCATGGATGAGCAAGGCGGCCGGCAGATGGGTAAAGTCCCCGCATGACTGCCGGACTGAATTTTCGCACTGCCGCGCTGCTGCTGGTACCGCCGCTGCTCTGGGCCGGCAACGCGGTGGTCGGGCGTCTGGTTCATGAACTGGTGCCTCCGATCACGCTGAACTTCCTGCGCTGGGCCCTGGCCTTTGTGTTCATGCTGCCGCTGGCCGGCTGGTTGCTCAGGCCGGGCAGCAGCCTGTGGCCGCACTGGCATCGCTTCGCCGTGCTGGGCCTGCTGGGTGTCGGTTGCTACAACGCCCTGCAGTACCTGGCGCTGAAAACCTCGACCCCGCTCAACGTCACCCTGGTCGCCTCCAGCGTGCCGGTCTGGATGCTGGCCATAGGCGCGCTGTGTTTCGGCCAGCGCATCTCGCGCCGGCAGGTGCTGGGCGCGCTGCTGTCCATTGCCGGCGTGCTGGCGGTGCTGTCGCGCGGCCAGTGGTCGCAGCTGGCGCAGATCCGGCTGGTGCCGGGTGATGCTTATGTGCTGCTGGCCACGCTGGCCTGGGCCTTTTACAGCTGGATGTTGTCGCAGCCGAAAGACCCGCCCGACATTCGCAATGATTGGACCGCCTTCCTGATGGCGCAGATGGTGTTCGGCCTGGGCTGGTCCGGCCTGTTCGCTGCGGGAGAGTGGGCGCTGACCGACGCGCGCATCGTCTGGGGCTGGCCGCTGGCCGCCGCCCTGCTGTATGTGGCCGTGGGTCCGGCCATCCTGGCGTATCGCTGCTGGGGCGTGGGCGTGCAACGCGTCGGGCCCAACATCGCCGGGTTTTTCTCCAACCTCACGCCGCTGTTTGCGGCGCTGATGTCAGCGGCCTTCCTCGGTGAGCTGCCGCAGTTGTATCACGGCATCGCCTTTTTGCTGATCGTCGGCGGGATTGTGGTGTCGTCGCGGCGCCCGCCATGACGGGGAAAGGCTTGCGCGACAGCGCAGGCGCAATCGGGTAGATTCTCCAGATAAACAAGGAGACAAAAAAATGGACTTTCTGAAACCGCTGGCCCGCGCCATCTGCAGCGCCGGCCTGACACTCGCCGCTTTTTCGGCTGTTGCCGCCGACTACCCGGCGCCTCAACAAGGCAGTTGGGTCGTCAAGGACTTCCGTTTCCACACCGGCGAAGTCCTGCCCGAATTGCGCCTGAACTACAGCACCGTCGGCGCACCGTCGGGCGAGCCGG
>JAZKIE010000121.1:0-1573 GCA_040385025.1 Pseudomonadota bacterium
TGATGCGCTGGCCAAAGTAGCGCAGGGTTTCCTCGAACTCTTCCTTGCCCGGCACACGTTTGGCGAGGTTGAACTGGCCACCAATCTTGTCTGCGGCGTCGTAGAGGTCTACGCTGTGGCCGCGTTCGGCCAGCGTGGTGGCAGCGGCCAGGCCGGCCGGGCCCGCACCGATGACGGCAATGCGTTTTTGAACCGGCGTCCTGCGGATGACCAGCTCCAGTTCGTGTCCCGCGCGCGGGTTCACCAGGCAACTGGCAATCTTGGCCTGGAAGGCGTGGTCCAGGCAGGCCTGGTTGCAGGCGATGCAGGTGTTGATGTCCTGGCTGCGGCCCTGCGCGGCCTTGTTCACGAACTCCGGATCGGCCAGAAAAGGCCGCGCCATGCTGACCATGTCGGCGCTGCCATCGGCCAGCACCTGCTCGGCGACCTCGGGCGTGTTGAGCCGGTTGCTGGTGACCAGCGGGATCGTCAGGCCGGCTGCGCGCAGTTCGTCGCGAAGTTTTTTGGTGACCCAGGTGAAAGCGCCGCGCGGCACCGAAGTGGCAATGGTCGGCACCCGCGCCTCATGCCATCCGATGCCGCTGTTGATGATGGTCGCGCCGGCGGCTTCCACCGCCTTGGCCAGCAGCACAACTTCTTCCCAACTGCTGCCGTCGGGAATCAAATCGATCATGGACAGGCGGTAGATGAGGATGAAGTCGGGGCCCACGGCCTCGCGCGTGCGGCGCACGATCTCGACCGCCAGGCGCATGCGGTTGGCATAGCTGCCGCCCCAGTCGTCAGTGCGATGGTTGGTGTGGGTGACCAGAAACTGGTTGATGAAATAACCTTCGCTGCCCATGATCTCGACGCCGTCGTAGCCGGCTTCGCGCGCCAGCAGCGCGCAACGGATGAAGGCGCGGATCTGCCGCTCAATGCCGCCGGCGCTGAGCTCGCGCGGCGTGAAGGGCGAGATCGGGCTCTGGATGCGCGAGGGCGCGACACACAGCGGGTGGTAGCCGTAACGCCCGGTGTGCAGGATCTGCAGCGCGATCTTGCCGCCCTCGGCATGCACGGCATCGGTCACCTGTTTGTGGCGCCGCGCCGCGCCCGAGCTGGCCAGCATGCCGGCAAAAGGTTTGGTCCAGCCGGCGATATTGGGCGCAAAACCGCCGGTCACCATCAGTGCGACGCCACCGCGTGCACGTTCGGCAAAATAGGCCGCCATCGCCGGAAAATGTTTGCGCCCGTCCTCCAGCCCGGTGTGCATGCTGCCCATCAACACCCGGTTTTTCAGGGTGGTGAAGCCGAGGTTGAGGGGGGCGAGCAGGTGGGGGAAGGGGGAGGTCGTGGATGTCATTTTGTAGTTCTCGAGTCAAATCTGCCTGCATGGTAGTCGCAAGCGGGCTCGGGTTTTAGAGGTTCGCCTGCTAGCCGGGGGTTGCCCGGCGGCAACTCACTTTCTTTTGCTTCGCCAAAAGAAAGTAAGCAAAGAAAAGGCGACCCTGCTGTCTGCGTCCCCCTTCGCTATCGCTACGGGGGCAACCTGCGGTGCTCGGTCCAGCCGGGGCCGGGCTCGAACTCGCCTTCGGCT
>JAZKIE010000122.1:0-1512 GCA_040385025.1 Pseudomonadota bacterium
AGTACGAACAGGTGTTGCCGGCGCTGGCCAAAAGCAGCATCCAGCAGGTCAGCCTTGAGTGTTACCACTCGCATGTGCCGCCGCACCTGATGGCGTTGCTCGAAGGCAAGGACGTGATGGTCGGCGTGATCGACGTGGCCAGCGACGAGATTGAAACGCCCGAGCAGATTGCCGACACCATCGGCAAGGCCTTGCAATACGTGCCGAAAAACCGCCTGCTGCCCTGCACCAATTGCGGTTTGGCGCCCATGAACCGGGAGATTGCGCTGAAGAAGCTGCAGGCACTGGCCCAGGGTGCGGCGCTGGCGCGTCAACGCTACGGCGCCTGAGATGGCAGTGCCAAACGCACTCGAATTTGCCGCGCCTTCCGAACTCGGTCTGTGTCCCGATCGCCTGCAGCGTTTGCTGGACGTGTTGCAATCGGAGATCGACCGCGGGCGCCTGCCCGGTGCGGTGGCGCTGGTCGCGCGCCGCGGCAAGCTCGCGCTGTTTGAAAGCCTGGGCCAGCTTGATCCGGCAGCCGGCACGCCGATGCCGCTCGACGCGATTTTCCGCATCTATTCGATGACCAAACCGGTGGTTTCGGTCGCCGTGATGATGTTGATGGAGCATGGCAAGCTGCTGCTCAGTGACCCGGTGGCCAAACATCTGCCTGAATTTGCCAACCAGAAGGTGGCCGTGGAGCGTGATGGTCAGGTGACGCTGGAGGACGTGGTCCGGCCGGCCACCGTGCAGGACCTGCTGCGCCACACCGCCGGTTTGACCTATGAGTTTCTCGGTTCGTCGGCGGTGCAGCGGCAGTATGCCGAGCTGCAGATGGGCTCGCGGGAACGCAGCAATGCAGAATTTTCGCGCACGCTGGCAGCGCTGCCGCTGATGCACCAGCCCGGCAGCGTCTGGGAATACAGCCGCGCCACCGACGTGCTGGGCCGGCTGGTGGAAGCCGTCAGCGGGCAGTCACTCGGCGACTACCTGCAACAGCATATTTTTGCCCCGCTGGGCATGCTTGAGACCGGCTTTGCGGTGGATGCCCCCGATCAGCACCGCATTGCCGAACCTTTTGCGCATGACCCTGACGGCGGCGTACCGCTGCGTGTGCTGGACCCGCGCCGTGCCATGGCCATGCACAGCGGTGGAGGCGGCCTGCTGTCCACCGCCATGGATTACGCGCGTTTTCTGAGCTTCATGCGCAATCGAGGCGAGTTGCAGGGTACGCGGCTGCTGGGTCCGCATACCGTGGACTTCATGACGGCCGACCACCTGGATGGTCTGGCCTCAACCGGCGACCTGCTGCCACCCGGCCATGGCTTCGGGCTGGGGTTTGCGGTTCGCACCGCAGCGGGCGTGGCGCCGGTGCCGGGCTCGGTCGGCCTGTATTACTGGGGTGGCATCGCGGGCACCACGTTTTTTGTCGATCCGGCCCAAGACCTGTATGCGCTGTTGATGATCCAGGCGCCGAATCAGCGCGACTATTACCGGCCGCTGTTTCGCAGCCTGGTGTACGCTGCCCTG
>JAZKIE010000122.1:1612-3620 GCA_040385025.1 Pseudomonadota bacterium
GGCAATGTGCCGTCCACCCCCGGCATGGACCGCAAGGCCGCCATCAATTTCGCGCGTGTCGGCGCGCAAAAGCTCTGGGCCGGCACCGTCACCATCCATGCCAATGCCAAAACCGGCGCGCATCACCACGGCCACCTGGAAAGCGTGATTTATGTGGTGCGGGGCCGGGCGCGCATGCGTTGGGGCGAGAAGCTCGAGTTCACCGCCGAAGCCGGACCAGGTGACTTCATCTACGTGCCGCCTTATGTGCCGCACCAGGAAATCAATGCCAGCCCGACCGAGCTGCTGGAGTGTGTGCTTTGCCGCAGTGACGGTGAGGCGGTGGCCATCAACCTGGACATTGCGCCGGCCGAGCAACCCGAGCAGGTCTTGTGGATTGACCCCACCCACCCCCACGGCGGCGTGTAAAGCGCCGGCAAAGCGGGTGTGAGGCGCCGGTGAAGCCGGGCGCAAGTGCGCAAAACCGCACATTTGGCGAGGGGATGCGCATACCTTTACTTACGAATCTCACCGCGTCCTACATTGCCCTTGACATGAACTGGGTACAACAGAGGCTCTTACAAGGAGTACCCATCATGGATACAAACAATCAAGTTCCCGCCACGCCGGGCAGCCAGCCCGGTTTTTCGCAGCGCATGCAGCACAGCAAGGCGCTGGTCGCGATCGCAGCCGTGCTGGGTGTCACGGTGATGGCGCTGGCCGCCGCGCTGGTGGTCAACCGCTCCGACGCACAACCTGGTGGAACCGCGGCGATGGCGCCGACCACCCAGTCCAGCACGACCAGCAAGGTCGCCAGCAACACGCCGGCCCCCGCGAAACCCGCGGTCCAGCAGCGTCCCGTTGTGGTGGCCCAGGCCCCGGCCCCGGCACCCAAGCCTGTGGTTTGCGCCGACTGCGGCACGGTGGAAGCTGTCACGGCGGTTGAGCGCCAGGGCCAGGTCAACGGTGTGGCCGTCGGCAACACCACCGTCGGTCTGGGCACGGTCGCCGGCGGCGTCATTGGTGGTCTGCTGGGCAACCAGGTCGGCGGCGGCAATGGCAAGACGGCGATGACCGTGCTCGGTGCAGCCGGCGGCGCGTTTGCCGGCAACAAGATCGAAGCGAACATGAAAAAGGTCACTGTTTACCAGGTGCGCGTGCGCATGAACGACGGTTCGACCCGCAATGTCGAGGTGTCGAGTTCGGTGCCGGTTGGCTCCAAGGTGATTGTTGAAGGCAACAACCTGCGCATGGCCTGAGCGCTGCCCGCCGCAAGGCAGGCATGCATGATGAATGAAAGAGGCGTGATGGCTTGCCATCACGCCTCTTTTTTTGGCTTTTGAAATGCCTGCGCCGCCACCCCACAGCCGCTGCAGACTGTGCGAAGATTGTCTGCAACCCATCCCTGTCCCGGCGGCGGACCCGCAACCGAAGAAAGAAGTGTTATGAAGGCTATCTGGAACGGCGCAATCATTGCGCAAAGCGACGACATCGTGACCATCGAAGGCAATCATTATTTTCCTGACAGCACGCTCAATCGTGATTACGTGACCTTCAGCAACCACCACACCATGTGTGCCTGGAAAGGGCAGGCGAGTTATTACTCGCTGCTGGTCAATGGCGAGATGAATACCGACGCGGCCTGGTACTACCCCGACCCCAAGTCTGAAGCTGAAGAAATCAAAGGCCGTGTGGCTTTCTGGAAAGGCGTGAAGATCGAAGCCTGATTTATCAAGGAGACCGCGATCATGTTCAAGCACATCCTGCTGCCAGTCGATGGCTCACAGACTTCACTGATGGCTGTGGAAAAAGCCAAAGGCCTTGCCCAGGCCTTCGGCAGCACGGTCACTGCGATCTACGTGATTGATCCCTATGCCTTCAGTGGTGTCGGCGCCGACTTCGCCTATGGCCAGGCGCAGTACCTGGGCGCAGCGACGACAGAAGGCAAGCAGGCGCTGGGCGGGGCGACCCAAGTGCTGGAAAGCGCGGGCATCACGGTGGCCGCGTCCATCATCGAAAGCCATGCCAT
>JAZKIE010000123.1:0-2260 GCA_040385025.1 Pseudomonadota bacterium
GCTACCAGCGCTTCTTCCCGATGCTGATGACAGCCGCCGGTACCGTCAAGGCCGCCCGCGTGGTGATCCTGGGCGTTGGCGTTGCAGGCTTGCAAGCCATTGCCACGGCCAAACGCCTGGGCGCGGTGATTGAAGCAAGCGATGTGCGCCCCAGCGTGAAAGAGCAGGTCGAGTCGCTGGGTGGCAAGTTCATCGACGTGCCCTACGAGACCGACGAGGAAAAGGAAGCCGCTGTCGGTGTCGGCGGTTACGCCAAGCCGATGCCGCCGAGCTGGCTCGAGCGACAAAAAGCCGAGGTTGCCAAACGTGTGGCCCAGGCCGACATCGTGATCACCACCGCACTGATCCCCGGCCGCGCCGCGCCGGTGCTGGTGACCGAGGACATGGTCAAGGCCATGAAACCCGGCAGCGTGATTGTTGATCTGGCCGCGCCACAGGGTGGCAACTGCCCGCTGACCGAGCCCGGCAAAACCGTGGTCAAACACGGCGTCACGCTGATTGGCGAGACCAATGTCCCGGCGCTGGTGGCCGCCGACGCGAGTGCGCTCTACGCCCGCAACCTGCTGGACTTCCTCAAGCTAGTCATCAGCAAGGAAGGCACGCTCAATATCGACCTTGAAGACGACATCGTTGCGGCCTGCCTGATGACTCAGTCCGGCGAAGTCAAGAAGAAATAACCATTTCAGGGCCAGGCGGCAGCGCCACCCGACCAGGAGAAAAGACCATGGATGCCGTGTCACCCACCATCATCAACCTCATCATCTTCGTGCTGGCCATTTACGTGGGTTACCACGTGGTGTGGACCGTCACACCTGCGCTGCACACACCGCTGATGGCGGTGACCAACGCGATTTCGGCGATTGTCATTGTGGGCGCCATGCTGGCTGCCGCGCTGACGGTCACGCCGCTGGGTAAAACCATGGGCGTGCTGGCCGTGGCGCTGGCTGCGGTCAATGTCTTCGGCGGCTTCCTGGTGACGCGCCGCATGCTGGAGATGTTCCGGAAAAAAGAGAAGAAGGCCGTTGCGGCTGACGCGGGAGCAGCCAAATGAGCATGAATGTTGTCACGCTGCTGTACCTGGTGGCTTCCGTCTGTTTCATCCAGGCGCTCAAGGGCCTGTCGCATCCGACCACCTCGATTCGCGGCAACCTCTTCGGCATGGTCGGCATGGCGATTGCCGTGCTGACCACCGGCGCACTGATCGTGGAAATTTCCGGCGGCAAGGCTTTCGGCATGGTTTATGTGCTGGCCGCACTGCTGGTCGGCGGCACCGCCGGCACGATCATGGCCAAACGGGTCGAGATGACCAAGATGCCCGAGCTGGTGGCTTTCATGCACAGCATGATCGGTCTGGCGGCGGTGTTCATCGCCGTGGCCGCGATGGCCGAGCCTGACGCCTTCGGCATCGTGGCCCAAGGCCTGGGCACGGCGGCGATTCCGGCGGGCAACCGGCTCGAACTCTTCCTCGGTGCGGCCATCGGCGCCATCACCTTCAGCGGCTCGGTGATTGCTTTCGGCAAGCTCAGCGGCAAGTACAAGTTCCGCCTGTTCCAGGGCGCGCCGGTCACCTTCTCCGGCCAGCACATGCTCAATCTGGTGCTGGGCATCGCCACACTGGCGCTGGGCCTGGTGTTCATGTTCACCGGCAACTGGACCGCGTTTTTTGCGATGCTGGCGCTGTCCTTCGTCGTGGGTGTGCTGATCATCATCCCAATCGGCGGCGCCGACATGCCGGTGGTGGTCTCCATGTTGAACAGCTACTCGGGCTGGGCCGCAGCCGGTATCGGCTTCTCGCTGAACAACGCGATGCTGATCGTCGCTGGCTCGCTGGTGGGCTCGTCGGGCGCCATCCTGTCTTACATCATGTGCAAGGCAATGAACCGCTCCTTCTTCAACGTGATCCTGGGTGGCTTCGGCGGCGAGGCCGGTACCGCTGCAGGTGGTGCCAAGGAGCAGCGTCCGGTCAAGTCGGGTTCGGCCGACGATGCGGCCTTCATCCTGGGCAATGCCGAAACCGTGATCATCGTGCCGGGTTACGGCTTGGCGGTCGCGCGCGCGCAGCACTCGGTCAAGGAACTGGCGCAAAAGCTGATCGAACGGGGTGTCAACGTCAAGTACGCGATCCACCCGGTGGCCGGCCGCATGCCTGGCCACATGAACGTGCTGCTGGCCGAGGCCGAGGTGCCTTACGACCAGGTGCATGAAATGGAAGACATCAACGCCGAGTTCGGCCAGGCCGACGTGGCCATCATCCTGGGCG
>JAZKIE010000124.1:0-2704 GCA_040385025.1 Pseudomonadota bacterium
TTGGCGGCGAAGTGGGTCGCGGCCAGGTCGATCATCTCGCCGGCACCGACAAACAGCACCCGGATGTCGCTGAGGTCTTCAAACAACTGGCCGGCCAGCCGCACCGAGGCGGCTGCCATGCTGATGCTGTGCGCGCCGATTTCGGTGCTGCTGCGCACTTCCTTGGCCACGGCAAAAGATCGCTGGAACAACTGGTGCAAGGTGCTGCCCATGGCGCCTGCATCTTCCGCGGCGCGCACCGCGTCTTTCATCTGGCCGAGGATTTGCGGCTCGCCCAGCACCATGGAATCGAGCCCGCTGGCGACGCGAAAGGCATGGCGCGCGGCGTGGCCACCCTCCAGCGTGTAGGCATGCGAGCGCAGCAGCGCCGGCGAGACGCCGCCGTGGTGCGCCAGCCATTCCAGCGTGTGGTCCAGGTCGGGCCGGTCGCTGGCGCAGTAAATCTCGGTACGGTTGCAGGTCGACAGCAAGGTGGCCTCAGGTTGCCGCGCCAGCGACTCGCGCAAGCCCTTCAGGGTCGGCTCGATCTGGTCGATGGCGAACGCAAACCGCCCGCGTAAATCGAGCGGTGCAGTGGTATGGTTGATGCCCAAGGCCCAGACTGACATTGCCCGATTATAAAATTGAAGGCATGGGCCGGTGCTGACATTCTTTCAATCCCCTTGATACACGGCAAGCCGGCCGGAAATCCGCTCACAGGCCATGACCGCACTCAACCTGATCAACCAATGGCTCAATTTCGTGGCGCCGGCCGCCTGTGTGGCGCTGCTGATGGTGCTGCTGGCGCGTGTCTTTTCCGGGTTTCTGCGATCAAAAAGGCCTGTAGCCCATACTTTATGGGCGCAAGTAGCTATTGTTTTTATAGCAAGTGTGCTGTTGCTGCTGGCCGGCCTGGTGCTGTTCGGCCGGGACGGCAAGATGGCCAGTTATGCCTTGCTGGCCGTGGGGGCGGCCAGTTGCCAGTGGGTTCTGTTGCGCGGCTGGAAGGGCTGAGGCGGCGCCGGGGTTGGCTCAGGCATCCTCGCCGTAGTCATGGTCGGGGTGATTCATCACGTCGAGTTTCCAGTAACCCCGCCCCACGATCTGGTGGCGGCTGACACCCAGCTCGCTGGTCAGCAGCGTGCGGATGCGCCGCATGGCAGCGGCCTCGCAGGCCAGGTAAATGTGGGTATCCGCAGCGATGGGCGGCAGGGCGCGCAAGGCCTTTTCCGTTGGCAGGCCGGCCGCGCGGTGATCAGTGCCGCGTGCCAGCCAGGTCACGTCCAGTTGCGCCGGGCTGTGCAGCGCCCGTTCTTCGGCGTTGGCAATCACTTCCAGCAGCACTTGCGCGCGCGCTGACCTTGGCAGGGCCGCCAAAATGGTCTCCACCGCCGGCAGCGCGCTGTCGTCGGCAATCAGCAAGTGGTTTGCGGCGTCTGCGTCCAGCGCGTAGCCGGGGCCCGGCCCCATCAAAAACAGCACCTGCCCGACGCTGGCCTGCGCCGCCCAGCTTGAGGCCGGGCCTTCGCCGTGCAGTACAAAGTCCACGTCCACTTCCAGGGCTTCCGGCCGCACGGCCAGCGGCGTGTAGGTGCGCATGGAGACGGCGCGCGGTCCGTCCGGCAAAGGCCGGACCGGCTCGGTCTGCCCTGGTTCCGGAAAAATCAGCTTGATGTAGCTGGCCGGACCGGGCGGCGCGAAGCCTTCGAGTTCGGCGCCCGTCAGCGTGATGCGCCGCATGGCCGGGCTCAACACCTCGATGCGGCTGACCTCGACACGGCGCGGCGGACGGCGCTTGCGTGGCGCGGGTGCAGAAGCTTCAGCGGGGGAAGCGTCGGGCAGGTGCGGTGTGTTCATCAAGAAGGGCTTTCGACAAAAGAGGTGACAATGAGAATCATTGTCATCCAGAACAGGTAGGCTGCCAGGCTGTAGGGACAAGCCACCAAAACGCTGTGCCCCCGTGCGGGTTGGCGGGTGAAGTAAAGTGTCAGGCTGCGCTGGCGCCATGCGCCCCCTCCGTCAAGCTTCTTCTTTTTACCCCACCAGACCCCATGACCACCTTCGGCACCCCTCTGTCCCCCCACGCAACCAAAGTTTTGCTGCTCGGCTCCGGCGAGCTCGGCAAGGAGGTGCTGATTGCGCTGCAGCGCCTGGGCGTGGAGACCATTGCCACCGACCGTTATGACAACGCACCTGGCCAGCAGGTCGCCCACCACGCACGCACCATCACCATGAGTGATCCGGCGCAACTCAAGGCCCTGATTGAGAAGGAAAGGCCGCATCTGGTCGTGCCCGAAATCGAGGCGATTGCCACGCCCATGCTGGAAGAGCTCGAAGCCGCCGGCATTGTGCGGGTCGTGCCCACGGCGCGTGCCGCGCGCCTGACCATGGACCGCGAAGGCATTCGCCGGCTCGCGGCCGAAACCCTGGGCCTGCCCACCAGCCCTTATGTGTTTTGCGACTCGCTGGATGAGTTGCAGGCAGCCATTGACTCCAAAATTGGTTACCCCTGCGTGGTCAAGCCGGTGATGAGTTCGTCCGGCAAGGGCCAGAGCAAGATCGCCGGGCCCGATGACGTGAAAAAGGCGTGGGACTACGCCATGGCCGGTGGTCGCGTCAGCCACGGCCGCGTGATTGTTGAAGGCTTCATCGACTTCGACTACGAGATCACCCAGCTCACCGTGCGCGCCAGAGGCGCCGACGGCCAGATCGAAACCCATTTCTG
>JAZKIE010000125.1:0-3494 GCA_040385025.1 Pseudomonadota bacterium
GCCGGACGTGCGGCGCAGGCGCCCAAACCCACCGGCAACAGCCGGGCGGCGGTTTTATTGCAATCGCAGGCCGACCTGGCGGCGGGGCGCCCGCGGGACGTATCGGACCGCCTGCAGAGCTGGGTCAGCGCCCATCCCAAAGATGCAATGGCCTGGCAACTGCTGGCGACGGCCCATGGCCAGCAGGGCCAGTCGCTCAGGGCGATTCGGGCCGATGCAGAAAGCCGGGTGGCGCAACTTGACTACGGCGCAGCGCGCGACCGCTTCAAAGCGGCGCAGGACCTGATGCGCAGCGGGCGCGACACCGGTTCCGGCGCCAGCGCGCACATTGATGGTTCGATCATCGATACCCGCGCGCGCGAAATCGACCAGTTACTTCGGGAACAGGCGCTCCAGGAGAAACTCGATCGCTAGCTGCAGCAGTGAGTAAATCAGCGAACCAATCAGCGCCGCCACAAATCCTGTGACGTGCAGGCCGCTGAGCAGGCTGGCCGCCGCCCAGAACATGAGGGCGTTGATGACGAACAGAAACAGCCCCAGCGTGACCAGCGTGACCGGCAGTGTCAGCAGCACCAGGATGGGTCGCACAACGGTGTTGAGCGCGCCCAGCACGGCCGCCGCAAGCAGCGCAGCGGGGACGCTGGTGACGGTGACGCCAGAGTACAGATAAGCCACCGCCAGCAGGGCGGCCGCACTGAGAAGCCATTTGATGATGAGTTTCATGGACGCAAGAATAGCATCCGCGCCGCTCGCTTGCCGGCAAGGCAAAGAGGCCGTGCCCCGCCGATTCAGTCCACCGCCAGCAACATGCCGGTGCTTACCATCATGGCGGCATAACTCCACAGACCGCGCACCTCTGGCGGGTGCTGGCGCGTGACCGGCTGAGCTTCGTTGCCGACTTTGGGGCGGCGAGCGTCCAGTACGCGACTGGCGCCGTATTGGGTCATCAGTGCCTCCGTCAAATCACACAAGGGACCGCTGGCGACCTGGGTGATCACCGAGTCGCCTGGGCCTTGCAGCCTGGGAACGACCTGAGAAAAGATTTTGTCGGCCCACCTGCTGCGCCAGCCCTGGCGTGCGCTGTGGGTGACCCATTTGCTCACGTGGTGGGTGACACGGGGGGCACAGCCGACCACGATCCAGCGGATGGGGCTGCGCGCCTGGCCTGCCGGCAGCATGGGCGTCAACATCGTCAGTGCGTAGGCGGCCTCGTCGATGTACACAATCATGTTGTCCATAAATTTTCCCAGCTTGTGCGTGTTGTTCGTGCAGACTCTCTGGCGGCGATGCAAGGGCCGGTTGGACCGCCGCATCTTGCCCGGTGATTGTTTATTCTGCAACCAACTTGTTGTCATCGGCTGTTTTGCTGCGGCGGGTCGCCCACCATCCGGCGCCCAGCACGCCGGCGACGGCCACCGCGTAGGTGACCCATTGCGCAGCGGTGGTCATGGGGGGGGAAGCGCTTGGCGCACCGGGTCCGCCATAAAGGACATCCAGCAAGGGTTCGCTGACAATCATTTTGGCGGCGGTGAAGGCCAGAACTGCTGCGCCTATATTGATGATCACCGGGAAGCGCTCGACCAGCTTGAGCACCATGGTGCTGCCGAACACCACGATGGGGATGCTCACCAGCAGGCCGATCACCACCAGGCCAAAGTCGCCGTGGGCGGCACCGGCCACGCCGAGCACGTTGTCCACCCCCATCAGCGCGTCAGCAATCACGATGGTTTTCATGGCACCCCAGAAGGTGCTGGCCACCGGGCCGTCGTGTTCCTTGTCGCCCTGGTCTGCCAGCAGTTTGTAGGCGATCCAGAGCAGGCCCAGGCCGCCGACCAGCATCAGGCCTGGAATCTTGAGCAGCCAGACCACACCGACAGTCATGACCGAGCGCACGACAATGGCGCCGACCGTGCCCCAGGCAATGGCTTTTTTCTGCAAGTGGGGTGGCAGGTTGCGCGCCGCCAGCGCGATCACGATGGCGTTGTCGCCGGCCAGGACCAGGTCAATCAGGATGATGGCCAGCAGGGCAGACCACCAGGGCGTTGAGAATAATTCCATTTCACACTTTCACGTCAGGTTGCGACATGGAAATCCGACGGGCGGACTTCCGGCTTCGTTAAAAACCAGACAAGGTCGGTGAGGGGCGGAATGGTTGCCGCGACGCCTCGATCAAACCCGTTCAGGTTTCAATCGAAGGTCTGGCTCGACATGCAGTTGTGCACTGCATGCCCAGCAAGCCGGAAGTGTGAACTTCGTAATGACGACTTGCTGAACGTCTGGCGGCGGGACGGTCCCGATGAGGCCGGACGAGGGAGTTACTCCCCTTCGGAAGCCTCTATTTGACAACAAATTGAAAATTTTTGCAAAAATCGGCATGGCGTGGCTGAAAAAAAGCCCGGTGCCGGGGATGGGCGCAGGCTTGGCCTATCATTCATGGCCCAGCGGAAACCAGCAGACGCCGCCTTCAGCGGCGTCCTCGTTTTAGCCTCCATTTCTCTTTTTCCGATTGCATCGCCCCGCATGCCTGGCATTCACATCACCGACATTGAAGCCGCCATCAACTACTGGCGCGAGAAAAAACCATCGCCCGATGGCGTCACGCTGGCGCCCGAGCTGCGGGCGCTGGCCGAGGTTTATGCGCTGATGGTTTTCTACCGTGAGGACGAAGCCGACGAGGCGGGTTTTCCCCCCAAGGCCATGGCGGCCTGGCGCACCTGGTACGACAGCACCGCCGACACGCCCTGCATCGCCATCTGCTCGACCAGCCAGGGCGACGACCTGTGCAAGGGTTGCGGCCGCACGTTTGAAGAGGTGCAGCGCTGGCCCGAGATGAGCCCGGTAGAAAAACGCGCCACCTGGCGACGCATCACCCAGGAAGACACGGCCTGGCGTTTTGGCCGTTATGCCGACCGCGCGCTGGAAAAAAAGGATGAGCTGCCGACGTCGCCACCGGCCGAGTCCTGAAGTTTTTCGGGCCTCCAGCCCATGTCTGACGGGCGTGGCCAGCTATCAATTCAGGAGTAGACTGGCTTTATGTTACGACTTGCCCGCGCGCCCAACATTGCCATTGCGGCGCTGTGGGCCGATGCCTTGCAGCAGGCCGGGTTCTCGGCCAGCGTGCAGCGTTATTTCCTCGGCAGCGTCGCCGGCGAACTACCGCCTGACCAGTGCCAGCCCGAAATCTGGCTGGCCCACGACCATGAAAAACCGCGCGCCGAACTGCTGCTGCAGAGCCTGCAGAGCCCGCCGCAGCGGCATTGGCTGTGCGCCTGCGGCGAAACCGTTGAAGGCGGCTTCGAAGCGTGCTGGAACTGCGGCGCCCGGATGCCGCTGCCTGCCTAAATCCGTTTGGCGAGTTCGGCGGCCTTGCCGGTGTAACTGGCCGGCGTCATGGCCAGCAGGCGGTCTTTCTCGGCCTGCGGAATCTCCAGTGAGCGGATCAGCCCGTGCAGGGCTTCGGCCGTCACGGTTTTGCCGCGCGTGACTTCCTTGAG
>JAZKIE010000126.1:0-2095 GCA_040385025.1 Pseudomonadota bacterium
GGGTCACGACGGCCTTGTAGATGTTGCCCTTGCGCTGTTCGCGCCCTTCAATTTCGATTTCGTAGTCGAGGAGTTTTTGTCCGTCGACAATGGCCAGGCGGCGTTCTTCCGACTGGGTGGCATTGACCAGCATGCGTTTCATGGTGATTCCTTCGTTCTTCTGTTCTCAAACATCACTGCCCGAAAAATGGGCAAACGACGCCGGGAGCAGACGTTGAGCGAACGTGGGGAATTGCCGGAGAGCCTTTGACGGCGCGACAGCGAACCGGAAAAAACCGGTCAGCTGCGCTGTCTGGGCGTAGGCGCGTGGATGGGGCGAGCCGGGGTCCGACGGGTGATTGCTACAAATTCAGTAGCTGCTTGCGCCCGCAGGACAAGGGCTGGCGGCTGATCCATGCCGAACAGCGGGGCTAAAAAGCGCCGCAGGCATGTGTTCATCAGTACGACCAGTGTTGTCAAGAGGCTACCCATTCAAAGACCAGATTTCGCTGCTATCCGTGTCCAGCCCGCGGGGCTGAACACATCGTATTCCGTAGTTGTGTTCGCAAAACGTCGACTCGTCTGCACAACATTTTCCTGCCGCGGGGTGCCTGGCACCGTGCGCTTGCAGGCATTTGCTGCCAGTGGCGTCGACCTTCCAGCAAGGCTGTTGGCAGTGGGTTGATGGGTGTGTGGACTAAACTCCCAGACAAATCAACCACTTACAGCTTGTCGCTAGTGAAACACATTATAGGTGCAGGTTTGGGGAAAACACGGCGCCCGGGTAAACCCCCGGCAGCGCCAGTGCTTCCCCGCCCGGCGCCTTCCGCACCGTCGCCGCAGGACCCTGGCTTGCCGGGGCCGCCGGCCATCCCATCTGCCTCCGCGTTGCCGCAGGCGACATTTGTAACGGTGGATCCGGACTTTGCCGGCCAGCGCCTGGACAACTTCCTGATTCGCCAGCTCAAGGGTGTGCCCAAAACCCATGTGTACCGCATCATTCGCAGCGGCGAGGTGCGTATCAACAAGGGCAGGGCGCAGGCCGATACCCGCATCGAGGCCGGCGACAGCATTCGCCTGCCGCCGGTGCGCACCTCAGAACGTGCCGACGAAAAGGCCCGGGTCATGGCGGTGGAAGTCGCCCGCCATGGAGCGGCCTCCACCACGGGAGGTTACGCCCCTTCGCGCGAATTCCCCATCCTGTTTGAGGACGAGCACCTGCTGGCCATCGACAAGCCCGCAGGTGTCGCCGTGCATGGCGGAAGTGGCGTGGCCTTTGGCGCGATCGAGCAGCTGCGCATGGCGCGGCCTGAAGTGAAATTCCTGGAGCTGGTGCACCGCCTGGACCGTGAAACCAGCGGCATTTTGCTGATTGCGAAAAAACGCATGGCGCTGAAAAACCTGCAGGAGCAGTTTCGCGAGCGTGAAACCGACAAGATTTACCTGGCGCTGGTCAGTGGCGGCTGGCCGGCCAATAAAAAGGTGCTGGACAAGCCGCTGCAGAAATATTTGTTGCCCGACGGGGAGCGCCGCGTCAGGGTGGTGGGCAAGGACCATCCGGACGCCATGCGTTCTGTGACGCTGGTCAAGGTCACGTCGGCGCTGGCCTGGCTGGGCCGGGCCTTCTCCCTGCTCGAAGTCACGATCAAGACCGGCCGCACACATCAGATCCGGGTTCATCTGGCCAGCGAAGGCCACCCGATTGCAGGTGACGACAAGTACGGCGACTTTGAACTCAACAAAGCGCTGCAAAAAGAAGCCGCCGGCTCCGGCCTGAAACGCATGTTTCTTCATGCCTGGCGGTTAAAGTTCACCCATCCCTCCAGCGGCAAACGCATCGAGCTGCTTGCCGCGCTTCCTCCTGAACTTGAGAGCTTTGCCGCCCATGCCACGCTTTGACCTGATCGCCTTCGACTGGGACGGCACGCTGTTCGATTCGACAAAAATCATCGTGCGCTGCATCCAGGCCGCCGTGCGTGATGTGGGCGGCACAGTGCCGACCGACGAGGCCGCCGGCTATGTGATCGGGCTGGGCCTGATGCAGGCGCTGGCCCACGCCGCGCCTGATGTGCCTGAGAGCAGGTACCCCGAGCTGGGTGCGCGTTACCGGCATCAC
>JAZKIE010000127.1:0-3113 GCA_040385025.1 Pseudomonadota bacterium
GGGACCAGCCGGTCGCCGACACGCATTTCTTCCTTGGCCACGACGATGTCGATGGTCGCAGGCACAAGCTGCGTCGATACGGTGCCGTCCTTGCCGGTGATGTCGGCTGTCGTTTCGCCGCGCACCAGCTCAGCCTTGCCGACAAACTGGGCTTCGTAGCCCAGGATTTCACCGGTGCTCGGGTCTTTCAAGGGCGTCGCATTGCGGAAAACGCGGTAGTCCAGGGGTTCGCCTTTGGCGGTGCTCAGGGGTTTGCCGCCGTCCTTGCTGCTGTAAGCGCCGCGGGCATAGGCGCGGTCACCGCGGCTGAGCAAGACGCGCCCCTCCTGGGTGGCCACAATGCGGGGCGCCAGAGCAAAAGCCGCTTCGTCAACAATCAGCGCCTCGGAAAGAAAGGGCTCGATGGCTTGCGGCGACAGGGTGGGAACCGCAGCGTCAGCCAGCGATTCATAACGTGTGCGTGGCGATACCCGCACTGTGCCACCGGGCGTACCGTCGGCACCGCGGCGGACGCGCAGGGTCGCGCGGCCGTTGGTTTTGTCCAGGTAAAGCTGCTGGCCGGGGTAAATGCGGTGCGGGTTGCGAATGTCTTCCAGGTTCATGCCCCAGAGCTCGGGCCAGCGCCACGGGCTTTTGAGAAACATGCCGGAGATGGCCCACAGGGTGTCACCGCGTTTGACGGTGTATTCGTCCGGTGCATTGGGCACCAGGTCGGCCAGCGGCACCCCGGTTTGGGCGACCTGATTGGCCGTGGCCCGTTGGCCAGACGTGATCGGGAAATTCTGGGCATGCAAACCTGCGGTGCACACCAGCAGGGCTGCCGCGATTGAAATTTGACTGAAACGACCAGACATAGTTTGCATCTTGAGGCCCTTGGGGCTGGCACGGCCTGTGGTGAAGGGGCCGGATGCCGTGTTTGTAACTTGATAAATCACTAGCGATTTTGTACTTAAGCCCTTGATTAGGCAACGAATATGCGATTTCGGAACGACCCGAATGCCGAAAATTAGCGAAAATTAGCGAAAATAGCGACATCTGATTGTTTGCCACCATGACCCAACTGACCATTCTTCGTTATCCCGACCAGCGCCTGCACACCGTGGCTAAACCTGTGTCTGCCGTGGACGCGCGCATCCGTGTCCTGGTCGATGACATGCTGGAAACCATGTACGCCGCTGAAGGCATTGGCTTGGCGGCCAGCCAGGTCAATGTGCATGAACGCGTGGTTGTGATTGATGTCAGCGAAGGCCGTGACCAGCCACTGGTGCTGATCAATCCCGAGCTGGTCTGGTCCAGCCCCGAGACCCAGATCAATGACGAAGGCTGCCTGTCGGTGCCCGGCGTGTATGACGGCGTGGAGCGCGCCAGCGCCATCAAGGTCCAGGCGCTGGACCTGGACGGCAAGCAGCAAACCCACAGCGCCGAAGGCCTGCTGGCCGTCTGTGTGCAGCACGAGATGGACCACCTGATGGGCAAGGTCTTTGTCGAATACCTGTCGCCGCTCAAGCGCAACCGCATCAAGACCAAGATGATCAAACAACAGAAGTAGCCCCCACGCTCGCCACTGCGTGTAGCTCGCTGCACCTTGCAGGCCGCCGCTCGCCAGAGCCGGTTCCGCGGCCCTGGCTGGCATGAGAGAAATCCCCCGGCCTCTTCGTTTCGCCAGCCGGTCATCGGCGAAAATCCTTCCATGCGCATTATTTTTGCCGGTACCCCTGAATTCGCCCGCGTGGCCCTGGCGCAACTCCACGCCTCTGGCTTTGAGATTGCACTGGTCCTGAGCCAGCCGGATCGCCCTGCAGGACGCGGCATGAAGCTGCAGGCCTCCAGCGTCAAGCAGTTCGCCCTCGACAAGCACATTTCAGTGGCCCAGCCGCGCAGCCTGCGGCTGGACGGCAAATACCCTGAAGACGCAGCCGGGGCACGTGCTGCCATCGAGGCGGCGCGCGCCGATGCCATGGTGGTGGCCGCCTACGGCCTGATCCTGCCGCAATGGGTGCTGGACACCCCCCGGCTGGGCTGCTTCAACATCCATGCCTCGCTGCTGCCGCGCTGGCGCGGTGCGGCGCCGATTCACCGCGCCATCGAGGCGGGTGACAGCGAAACCGGCATCAGCATCATGCAGATGGATGCCGGGCTGGACACTGGCGACATGCTGCTGGTGGAGAAGCTGGCCATCGCACCGGCGGACACCACGGACAGTTTGCACGACCGCCTGGCGGCTCTGGGCGGTCGCCTGATGGTCGAGGCGCTGGAGCTGGCGGCCTGCGGCGGCTTGAGCCCGGTGCGCCAGCCCGAGCAGGGCATCAGCTACGCCCACAAGATTGAAAAACACGAGGCCGCCATCGACTGGACGCAAGGTGCAGCAGTGATTGAGCGTCGTATCCGTGCCTTCAACCCGTTTCCGGTGGCCGCCAGTCCGGTGGCCAGCGACACCCTCAAGATCTGGTCGGCCGCTGTGTTGCCGGGGCCGCTGCCTGCAGGCGCGCGACCGGGCCAGGTCCTGGCCGTCGGCGATCAGGGTGTGGATGTCGCTGCGGCAGACGGCGTGCTGCGCCTGACGCGGCTGCAAAAAGCGGGCGGCAAGGCGCTGGACGCAGCAGAGTTTTTGCGGGGATTCCCACTGGCGCCCGGTATGTTGTTCGGGGTGGACTGCGAGGCTGCGCGATGACGGCAGTCAAAGAGCCGCTCTGGCGCCACCCTGAATTTCGCCAGGGCGTGCGCGACATGGCGCCGATTGCCGCCGGCACCGCGGCCTGGGGCCTGATGACCGGTGTGGCCATGGTCAAGTCCGGCCTCAGCGTGTTCGAGTGTGTGCTGATGACGGTGGTGGTTTTTGCCGGCAGTTCGCAACTGGCGGCGGTTCCGCTGATTGTTGCCGGTGCGCCCATGTGGGTGATCCTCGCGACCGCTGCCTGCGTGAATTTGCGTTTTGTTGTGTTCAGCGCCCACCTGCGCCCGTACATGATGCACCAGCCGCTGTGGCGCCGCATGGCCGGCGGTTACTTCACGACCGACCTCAGTTATGTGATGTTCACCGCGCGCCATCCGCAGCCGGTGCCGTCTGACGATCTCGTGTCGCTGCGTGCGCAGGAGGCCAGCCTGGCGGGCAA
>JAZKIE010000128.1:0-3694 GCA_040385025.1 Pseudomonadota bacterium
GCCTGTGAAAAAACCGGCGAGCAGACGCTGAGCCTGACCCTGACCGAAGGCAAGTACCACCAGGTCAAACGCATGATTGCCGCTGTTGGCAACCGGGTCGAAGAGGTCGGCGGCCTGCACCGCGCGCGCATCGGTTCGCTGGACTTGCCGGCCGACCTGTTGCCGGGGCAGTGGCGCTGGCTGACGGCGCAGGATCTGGCCGCGATCTCAGCCTGAGATTGTCGTTCGGCATAAAAATGGCCACCAGCCCATAGCTGGCTTGCGTGAGCAGCTATTTATTCGATAGCAAAAACAAAACTCAAGGCAGGGGCTGCAGGAAGGCCGCAACCGCCTCCAGCGTGCGCTCAGGCTGGTCGCGCTGCGGCGAATGGCCGCAATCGGCCAGCCGCCCTTGCACGGTCTGCGGCGCGGCCAGCGCCAGTGCGTCGAGTTGCGCCATCGTGCCGTATTCGTCGTCCAGCCCCTGGATGGCCAGCAGCGGGGCGCTGATGCGCTGGCAATCGGGCCGGATGTCGAAGCTGCGAAAGCCTGGCGACAGCCAGACGTCGTTCCATTGCCAGAAGGCGCCGTCCACATCGGCATGGTGGCGGGCCAGCTTGTCACGCAGCCCGCCGGTCTCAAAAGCGGCTGTGGCCTGGGCAATCGCCTGCACAGCGATGTCCTCGACCATCAGGTGTGGCGCCATCGCGATGGCCGCTGTCACCGGATGCCGGGAGGCATGGAGCAGGGCGATGCTGGCGCCGTCCGAATGGCCCAGCAGCACCGGCCGGGCGATGCCCAGCACCTCCAGCAGCGCCGGCAGCACCTCCCAGGCTTCGCGGTGCATGTAGTCCGGGGCGAGCCGGCCGCTGCCGCGCACGTCGGGCACGGCGTCCGACTGGCCGTAACCGCGCCGCGAATACACGACGCCGGCGCGGCCGCAGGCCTCGCACACGGATTGCGGCCAACTGCGGCCGCGCTGGGTCCAGAGGCTGACCGATCCCAGGCCCTCGTGCAGGAAAACCAGCGGCGCTTTGCCATCCGGCCCGGCGATCCGCTGCAGCTCAAGCCGCGTGCCATGGATATCTACAATTTTCATCGTCTCATCGTAAGGGATGTAAGCGGCGCGCCGCCCTGGCGCGTTAGGACAGGCCCGCCCGCTACACTTGCGCGTCGCCAGAAGAAAGTCTTTCGTGAACCTGTCCCTCCGTTTGTTTACCGCGGCCCTGTGCTGTCTGTCGGCTGCCGCCGCCCTGCCTGCCCTGGCCCAGTCCGCTCCCTTGTTTGTGCTCAATTCGCTGGACGCCAACGTCAGCGTCATCAACCCGCTGACCTGGACCGAAACCAAACGCATTCCCACCGGCAAGGAGCCGCACCACATTTACCTCACGCCCGACGAAAAGTCGGTGATTGTGGCCAATGCGCTGTCCGACACCCTGACCTTCATCGACCCGAAAACGGCCGAGGTTCAGCGCGTGATCCCCGGCATTCTCGACCCCTACCAACTGCGTTTTTCGCCGGACATGAAGTGGTTCGTCACGGCGGCCAACCGCTTGAACCACATCGACATTTACCGCTGGGACGGCAGCAACATCACGCTGGTCAAACGAGTGGCCACCGGCAAGACACCCAGCCATTTGTGGATAGACAGCAAAAGCACCACGGTGTATTCGACCATGCAGGACAGCGACGAGCTGATTGCACTGGACCTGGCGACGCAGACCATCAAGTGGCGCACGGCCACCGGCTCGATTCCGGCTGACGTGTACGGTACCTCCGACGACAAGCTGATCCTGATCGGCCTGACCGGCAGTGACACGGTCGAGGTGTTTGATGTGAGCGGCAAGTTGCCGCAGCGCACGCGGGTGATCAAGACCGGCGCCGGCGCCCACGCCTTTCGCGCGCTTGGCGATGGCCGCCATGTGCTGGTCAGCAACCGGGTGGCCAACAGCATCAGCAAGATTGACCTGCAGACACTGACCGTGGTGGACAACTACAAGGCGCCCGGCGGGCCGGACTGTATCGAGGTTTCGCGCGACGGCAAGCTGATTTACGTCACCTCGCGCTGGGCCCGCAAACTCACGGTGATCGACATGGCCAGCCGCAAGGTGGTGCGCCAGGTCAATGTTGGAAAGAGTCCTCATGGTGTCTGGACGCTCGATCACGCGCCGAGGCAGTGAGCCCCCACGGTCGCTCGCTGCGCTTAGCTCGCTAGGCCCCGGCTTGAACTTTGATTCGTTGCGGGCGCTACTTGCTATTGTTTTGGTAGCTGTCAGCGCACATCCGGTATGGGCCGAGGGCTGTTTTGATGCCCAGGGCAAGCCCGGAAAACCGGTTTACCTGACTTTGGACACCGGCCACATGGGCGTGGCGCCGCTGATGGCGGACATCCTCCACAAACACCAGGTCAAGGCCACGTTTTTCGGCGCCAACGAGCGCACCCAGACCGGTGATGGCAGCCTGGGCAAGGACTGGGCGCCGTGGTGGAAGGCGCGTGCCGCCGAAGGCCATGAATTCGCCTCGCACACCTTTGACCACACCTATTGGCGCGCAGACGTCGGTGCTGGCCAGTTCCGGGTGCGTCCCTCGGCCGGGCCGCTGGAGGGCAAGGAGTCGGTCTGGACCGCTGCGCAGTACTGCGCCGAAATTGCCAAAGCCGGCAGCCGCCTCGAAGAGATCACCGGCAAAAAGCCGCTGCCGCTGTTCCGCGCGCCCGGCGGCAAAACCTCCCCGAGACTGCTGGCGGCGGCCAAAGCCTGCGGCTACGAGCACGTGGGCTGGGCGCCGGCCGGCTTCCTGGGTGACGAGCTGCCCAGCGAGGCTTACCCGAACGAACAACTGCTCCAAAAAGCGCTGCGTGACGTTCGTTCCGGCGACATCCTGCTGGCGCATCTGGGCATCTGGTCACGCAAGGACCCCTGGGCACCGGCCGTGCTGGAGCCGCTGATCACCGGGCTGAAACAGCGCGGTTTCTGTTTTGCGACCCTGCGCGAACACCCTCGCTACAAAGCCTGGATTGCGCAGCCGGCCGGCCAGGCACCGGCGCGGGCGGCAAAATAAGCGGTATGGACGCGCTGGAAAACCTTTTTTCGACGATGCAGCAATGGCTGTTTGAAAGCGCCGTGCAGCCCGTGATGTTTGCGCTGGGCCTGGGCAACCTGCTGGAAGACGGCTACGAAGCCACCGCCTGGTTCATGGTCGGCCTGATCCAGATCCTGATTTTGCTGGCCGTGGTCGGCCCGCTGCAGCGCTGGCGGCCGGTCGAGCCGGTGACGAACCGCGCCACGATACGCACCGACATCCTCTACACCCTGATCCACCGCCTCGGCCTGTTCCGCATCGCGCTGTTTTTCACGCTGGAGCCCTGGTTCGACGACTTGTTCGGCATGGCGCGCACGGCCGGTTACGGCACCTTCCACCTGGACCAGCTCTGGCCGGGTGTGACGGACAACGCGCTCGTCAGCCTGCTGATTTACCTGGTGGTGTTCGACTTCATTGCCTACTGGACGCACCGCGGCCAGCACCAGATCGAGTGGTGGTGGCGATTGCATTCGCTGCACCACGCGCAGCGGCAGATGACCATGTGGAGCGACAACCGCAACCACCTGCTCGACGACGTCATCGGGGACGTGATCATTGTGCTGGTGGCGCAGCTGATCGGCGTGGCGCCTGGCCAGTTCATCGCCATCGTCGCGCTGACCCAGCTCAGCGAAAG
>JAZKIE010000128.1:3794-5920 GCA_040385025.1 Pseudomonadota bacterium
TTCTGGTCGCAGCAGTGGCTGGGGCTGAAACGCCTCGTCGGAAAAGCCTGAAACGCCGGCATCCCAGCGGGTTATCCTCCAGTCATGAGCAAGCTATTCGACTCCTTCTGGCGCGCGGTGGCCTACTGCCTGCACCCGCGGGTGATTGCGCTGTCGGTGCTGCCGCTGGTCATCATGGTGGCGCTGTCGCTGGGCCTGGGCTACTTCTTCTGGGAGGATGCACTGGCCGCGGTCCGGGCTGGCCTGGAAAGCTGGGCGCTGCTGGGCACCATGGCGAGCTGGCTGGAAGGCCTGGGCCTGGGCAACCTGCGGGTGGTGCTGGCGCCGACGATTTTGCTGTTCCTGAGCATCCCGGTGATTGTCATCGTGGCCCTCCTGTTCGTCGCGGTCCTGATGACACCGGCCATGGTGGCGCTGGTGGCCGAACGGCGCTTTCCGGGGCTGGAGCGCAAGCAGGGAGGTTCGCTGTTTGCCAGCCTGTTCTGGTCGCTGGGCTCGACCGTGCTGGCCGCCGTCGCCCTCGTCATTTCCATCCCGCTGTGGCTGATCCCGCCACTGATACTGATCCTGCCGCCACTGATCTGGGGCTGGCTGACCTACCGCGTGATGTCTTACGACGCGCTGGTTGAGCATGCCAGCGCCCAGGAGCGGCGCGAAATCTTCCGGCGTCACCGCGGCAGCCTGCTGGGCATCGGTGTACTCAGCGGTTACCTGGGCGCCGCGCCCAGCCTGCTGTGGGCGTCGGGCGCAATGTTTATCGCCATGGCGCCGCTGCTGGTGCCGGTGGCGATCTGGCTGTACACGCTGGTGTTTGCCTTCTCCTCGCTTTGGTTCGCCCATTACTGTCTGGCTGCGCTGGAGCAACTTCGCAAGCAAAACAATGCCCTGGCCCCCGACCCGCTTGCGCAAGCAGCTATTGAATCCATAGCGGATGATGTGCTGCCGGCAGCCGCCGCCGGTGCGGCAGCACCCACCTTTGGCGCCCCCGGACAGCAGCCCTGATCTTTTCTTTTTCCTGAAATTTTCACCATGAGCATTTCTTTCGGCCTGGTCATCGTCGGTGACGAAATCCTCTCGGGCAAACGCGCCGACAAACACATGCCCAAGGTGATTGAGCTGCTGGGCGCGCGGGGCCTGCAACTCGCTTACGCCGACTATGTGGGCGACGACCCGGCGCGCATCACCGCCGTGCTGGCGCGGGCCTTTGCCGCCGCGCGTGCGTCGGGCGACGTGGTGTTTTCCTGCGGCGGCATAGGCGCGACGCCGGACGACCACACGCGCCAGTGCGCCGCCGCCGCCCTGGGCGTGGACCTGGCGCTGCACCCCGAGGCCGAGCGCCTGATCCGCGAGCGCATGCAGGACATCGCCAAAGAGCAGGGCGTGGCTTACGAGCCGGACCGCCACGACAACATCCACCGCCTGAACATGGGCGTGTTTCCCGCCGGCGCGGGCATCATCCCCAACCCCTACAACAAGATTCCCGGCTTCAGCATTCAGGCGGGTGCCGGGGCTGTCCACTTCGTGCCGGGGTTTCCGGTCATGGCCTGGCCGATGATGGAATGGGTGCTGGACACGCACTACGGCCATTTGCACCAAAAATCAGCCTGGACCGAGAAATCGGTGATCGTCATGGGCTCCATGGAGGCGGCGCTGACGCCATTGATGCTCGCGATTGAAGCAGGCCACAGCGGCGTCAAGGTGTTCAGCCTGCCCAGCGTCGATCACCCCGACTACGGACGCCATATCGAGTTGGGCGTCAAAGGGGCGCCCGAGGCTGTGAATGCTGCTTTTCCGGCCTTGCTGGCAGGTCTGCATGCATTTAACGTCAAGCTTGGCCCCGAATTGGTGCGTTGAATAATTGCACCAATCATGTGCATTTTTATATGCACATGATTGGTGCCTGAAAAATCTCGCAATTTTTCCAGCCGACGGCTGCATCGCGTGCTTATCGGTGCCAAGTTGACGGCACAATCACAGGCTTGGCAGAAAAAAGCGCCATCGGTGGTGGCACAAAACGTGCATCCATCGAAGCCGAAAGTATTTTTAACAACCATCCAGCAACAGGAGATTCTGATGGCAAAGACCGTCGCAGACGTCATGAAAATGGTCAAGGAAAACGAAGTCAA
>JAZKIE010000129.1:0-2312 GCA_040385025.1 Pseudomonadota bacterium
CGTCGCGCCGGCGCACCGGCTGGTTGTTGATGTAGTAGCTGCTGGTGCCGTCGCGCGTCAGCACGCGCTTGACGGCGATTTCAGCGAACTGGCCCCACTGGCCGCCGGCGCGGTGGTCGGTATTGTCGAACACCAGCTCAACGCTGGAGCGGCTGGCGGGTTTGCGGATGTTGGTGCCGTTGAAGATCACGTCCTGCATGGACTCGCCGCGCAGCTCGGAAGCGCGGCTTTCACCGAGCACCCAGCGCACGGCATCCATGATGTTGGACTTGCCGCAGCCGTTGGGGCCGACCACGCCGACCAGTTGGCCGGGCAAGACAAAATTGGTCGGTTCGGCAAACGACTTGAACCCGGATAACTTGATCGAATTGAGACGCACGGCAAACCCTGTTTTTTTCTTGGCGCTTTGAAGCTAAGTTATTGATTTTTATAGCGCTTTTGAGAGGCGCTGAACCTGCTTCCAGCAATGCAGAGCCTGCAATGTTACCCGAGGCGGACGGGCTGGCCTCTGTAAAAAAGGGTGATTGTTGCCGCATGGGCTGGCCGCGCAGCCTGCCAGTTGCCCTCATTTGTCGATTTGTGCGACAAATCGGCCTCCGGCCCATGCCCAATGGGCGTGAGCAGCTATGCATTTTGTAGCGTTTTCCGGATCGCGCAGCCGAAGCGGCGCACACACGGGATAATCCGGACCATGAATCCTTTGTTGAAACGCCTGCAGCCCTACCCCTTCGAGCGGCTGCGCTTGCTCCATGCCGGCGTCACGCCGAATCCGGCCTATCGCCCCATCAGCCTGGGCATTGGCGAGCCCAAACATGCCACGCCCGAGCTGATCAAGACCGCACTCAGCGCCAGCCTGGCCGGGCTGGCGAGTTACCCGGCGACCGCCGGCGAGCCGACACTGCGGCAGTCCATGGCCGGCTGGATGTTGCGCCGCTACGGCTTGGCGCTGGACCCGCTGACGCAAATCCTGCCGGTCAATGGCTCGCGCGAAGCCTTGTTTGCGCTGGCCCAAACCGTGATTGACCCGACACAGCCAGGCGCGACGGTGGTCTCACCGAACCCGTTTTATCAAATCTACGAGGGCGCGGCGCTGCTGGCCGGCGCCGACACCTGGTTTGCGCCCAGCGACCCGGCGCGCAACTTTGCGGTGGACTGGGCCGCCGTGCCGCAGGCCGTCTGGCAAAAGACCCAGTTGCTGTTTGTCTGCTCGCCCGGCAACCCGACCGGCGCGGTGATGGGCCTGGACGAGTGGAAGCTGCTGTTCGAGCTCAGCGACCAGTATGGCTTTGTCATCGCCTCCGACGAGTGTTACAGCGAGATCTACTTCCGCGACGAGCCGCCGCTGGGTGGCCTGCAAGCCGCCGCGCAACTGGGCCGCCATGATTTCAAAAACATCATCGCGCTGACCAGCCTGTCCAAACGCAGCAACGTGCCCGGCCTGCGCAGCGGTTTTGTGGCCGGTGATGCGGCGCTGATCAAGCCGTTTTTGCTGTATCGCACCTACCACGGCAGCGCCATGAGCCCCATCGTGCAGGCCGCCAGCGTCGCCGCCTGGGACGATGAGGCGCATGTGCTTGCGAATCGTGCCATGTACCGCGAGAAATTTGCCAAAGTCACGCCGCTGCTGGCCGCCGTGATGAACGTGGCGCTGCCCGATGCCGGCTTTTATTTGTGGGCGGAAGTCCCCGCGCGATTTGCCGGCGACGACGCGGCTTTTTCGCGCGAGCTGCTCGCTCTTTACAATGTCGTGGTGTTGCCCGGAAGTTACCTGGCCCGCGAAGCCCGCGGCCAGAATCCGGGCGCCGGCAGAATCCGCATGGCCCTGGTGGCAGAAACCGCCGAGTGTGTCGAAGCCGCCGAAAGAATTGTTCAATTTATCCAATCCAACGCCAATCCAAAATGAAACAAGACCAACTCGAAAGCATCATCAACGCCGCCTGGGAAGACCGCGCGAACCTGTCGCCCCAGGCCGCCTCGAAAGAAGTGCAGGATGCGGTGGAGCACACCATCGCCGAACTCAATGCCGGCCGCCTGCGCGTTGCGACGCGCCAGGGCGTGGGCCAGTGGACCACGCACCAGTGGATCAAGAAGGCCGTGCTGCTGAGCTTTCGCCTGAAGGACAACGTGATGATGCGTGCCGGCGACCTCGGCTTTTTCGACAAGGTGCCGACCAAGTTTGCGCACCTGAGCGAAGAAGAGATGAAGGCCAGCGGCGTGCGTGTGGTGCCGCCTGCCGTGGCGCGCCGCGGCAGCTACATCGCCAAGGGCGCGATCCTGATGCCCAGCTACGTGAACATCGGCGCCTATGTCGA
>JAZKIE010000130.1:0-13471 GCA_040385025.1 Pseudomonadota bacterium
AAAAAAATGGTGGCACTGGTGGCACGCGACAAACGCCTGCTGCGCCTGACGCTGGTGATGCCGGCAGCCACGACCACCTGGCGCCTTGTACTGAGGGACCCGGTGCTGGCGGACAAATGGCTGGGCTCAACACCCTGAGGAAGCTCTCAGCTACTGACGGGCATCTGTGCCTCGATCTGGGCCACGAAATGCTCGGCCTCGGCGATGCCCTTGGCCTCCCGGACAATTTCGCGGGCGCGTTTGACCACGGCAACAAAATCGGCCAGATTGCGCGTCTCTTCGATCTTGATACACATCGGCTCAGCCATGGGCCCCAGCATGTGCTCGAGCAGATGAGAGGTAAAAAGCCGCGCCTGGGCCAGGTTGGCCGCGCGATGCACCGCGGGCGCAGCCTCCCCTGACGTATCCGGCGCCAGCGGCGCGGGCAGGGTTTTTTCTTCAGCGGCCAGGGGCTCCATCAGGCCTTCACTTTCAAGCTCACGAAGGCGCTCCGGGTCGCCCAGTGCAGTGGCGATGACCGCGAGCTCCGCATAACTTCGCTTGCCGTCCACCATGATCAACAGGGAACGCAACCTAGGCGCGAGACCAGACTGCCGGTTCGAGATCGCCTCTGCCCCTTTTGCCGTCTTGTGGTAGATCGCCTGCTTGTCAACCATGAATAGTCTCCGAAGCTTGTTGTCAGTTCAGTGTAAGACCGAAACAAAGCCGCGTCGAGAGGGTTCACATCCGGGAAAATCCGGGTGCAAATACCTTGGCTGGAAAATTCAGCGCCTGTGGTCCAGCACCCGTTTCGCCTTACCCAAGCTGCGCTCGACGCCACCTTCGGCGCGCAGTTCGATCTCCGCCGTGGTGCCGACGTAAGCCTTGATCTCGTGCTGCAGCAGGCGCGCCGCAGCCTGAGCCTGCGCGCTGTCGGGCGCCAGGCCGGGCCGCGTTTCCACAGCCACACGCAAGCAGTCCAGCACCCCCTCGCGCGTCAGGATGCACTGGTAATGCGGCGCGAGTTCGGCGCGCTTGAGGATCAGCTCCTCGATCTGCGTGGGGAACACATTGACGCCGCGCACAATCATCATGTCATCGCTGCGGCCGGTGATTTTTTCCATGCGCCGCATGCTACGTGCGGTGCCGGGCAGCAGCCGCGTCAGGTCCCGCGTGCGGTAACGGATGATGGGCAGCGCTTCCTTGGTGAGGCTGGTGAACACCAGTTCGCCGAGTTCGCCGTCGGGCAGCAACTCACCGGTATCGGGGTCGATGATCTCGGGATAAAAATGGTCCTCCCAGATCGTCGGGCCGTCCTTGGTTTCGACACATTCGCTGGCCACGCCGGGACCGATCACTTCGCTGAGGCCGTAAATATCCACCGCGTCCATGCCCATGCGTTTTTCAATTGCATGGCGCATGTCGTTGGTCCAGGGCTCGGCGCCGAAGATGCCGGTGCGCAAACTGGTGTCCGCAGCGCTCAAGCCCTGTTTTTCAAACTCGTCGGCAATCGCCAGCATGTAGCTGGGTGTCACCATGATGATGTCGGGCTTGAAGTCGATGATCAGTTGCACCTGGCGCTCGGTCTGGCCGCCGCCAAAGGGCACCACCGTCAGGCCCAGCTTTTCGGCGCCGTAATGCGCGCCAAGTCCACCGGTGAACAAGCCGTAGCCATAACTGATGTGCACCAGGTCGCCCGGGCGCGCACCGGCGGCACGAATGCTGCGCGCCACGCAGCCGGCCCACATGTCCACGTCGTTTTTTGTGTAAGCCACCACGGTGGGTTTGCCGGTGGTGCCGCTGGACGCATGCAGACGCACACACTGCTCGCGCGGCACCGCCAGCATGCCGAAGGGGTAGCTGTCGCGCAGGTCGGACTTGGTGGTGAAGGGAAACTTCGCGAGGTCGGACAACGAGCGGCAATCACCGGGATGGACACCGGCCTTGTCGAACTTCGCGCGGTAGACCGGCGAATGCAGCCAGGCATGGCGCAGCGTGGCCTGCAGGCGCTTGAGCTGCAGCGCACGCAACTCATCCAGGCCGGCTTTCTCGATGGGCTCCAGGGGAAAACTTTTCATGCAGCCTCCGCATCGGGATCAGCAATCACATGGCCGGCAATCTGCGCACTTTTGCCGCGGAACATGGCCACCACCTCGCCGCGCTGGTTGCTGACCTTCATGTCATAAATGCCGTGGCGTCCCTGCAGGACCTGCTCGACGCCCTCACAGCTCAGAACGTCGCCGAGCTGGCCCGGCTTGAGAAACTCGATACTGCAGCCGGCCGCCACCGTGACCTGGTTGCGGCTGTTGCAGGCAAAGGCAAAGGTCGAATCGGCCAGCGTGAAGATGAAGCCGCCGTGACAGATTCTGTGACCGTTGAGGTGCAATTCACGCACCGTCATGCGCATCTCGGCGCGGCCCGGCGCGCAGCTCAGCAACTCCATGCCCATGGTGCTTCTGGAGGCGGTGTCGCCGGCAAACATGGATGCGCCGACACGGCGCGCCAGTTCTTGTGCGTCCATCATTCGCCCCTGAATTCGGCCGGGCGCTTCTCAAGAAAAGCTGTCACACCTTCAATGTAGTCATGCGTGCGGCCGAGGGCTGACTGGGTGTCCCGCTCGGCATCAAGCTGCTGGTCCAGGGTGCGGCTGGAACTCTCGCGCAACATCTGCCGCGTCGCCACCAGCGCTTTTGTCGGCATGCAGGCCAGGCGCTGCGCCAGCGCCAGGGCAGCCGCCACGCAGTCCTCGGCCACCTCCCAGATCATTCCCCACTCCCTGGCCTGCGCGGCAGAGAGTTTGTCTCCCGTCATGGCCAGCGCCATGGCGCGCGCCAGGCCCAGGCGCTGCGCCAGGAACCAGGTACCGCCGGCATCGGGAATCAGGCCAATCTTGCTGAAGGCCTGGATGAAGCTCGCGGCAGGCGCGGCAATCGCGATGTCGCAGGTCATGGCCAGCGAGGCACCGGCACCGGCCGCCACGCCGTTGACGGCGGCGACCGTCGGCATGCGGAGCTTCTGCAAGCGGCGCACTGTCGGGTTGAAGGCCTGGTCGATCACCGGGCCGGGGTTGGCGCGTTCCACCAGGTCCGGGCCGGGTGCAAAGTCGAACTCGCCCAGGTCGGCGCCGGCGCAAAAACCGCGCCCCGCGCCGGTGATGACCAGGGCGCGGATCAGCGGATTGGCTTCGGCGCTGTCCAGTGCGGCCCACAAGTCGTGGTGCATTTTCCGGGTGAAGCTGTTGAGCGCCTGCGGGCGATTGAGTGTGAGCAACGCAACCGCGCCGTGCTCGGCATACAACACGGCAGCTTCGCCAGCCGTGTCAGGTGAGGCTTGGGTCATAAATAGTGTCTCCTGTACCGAATTTAGCATTAACCGACCCATCGGTCGGTTAATGTTTTCCCTTGGCTGGGCCAGCCGGCAGCATGGCATGATTCAGGCACAAAGGACGCCTGCCATGACTTACGAAATGATTCTGACCCGAACCGAAGGCCGTGTGGCCATCATCACCCTGAACCGCCCGAAACAGCTCAATGCCCTGAACGACCAGTTGATGGACGAGCTGGGCAACGCGCTCAAGGCCTTCGATGCCGACGACAACATCGGCTGCATCATCCTGACCGGCAGCGAGAAGGCCTTTGCCGCCGGCGCCGACATCGGCGCGATGGCGACTTACGGTTTTGCCGACGTCTACAAAAACGACTACATCACGCGCAACTGGGAGCAGCTTCGCAGTGTGCGCAAACCGGTGATTGCCGCCGTCAGCGGCTTTGCGCTGGGCGGCGGCTGCGAGCTCGCCATGATGTGCGACTTCATCATCGCGGCGGACAACGCGAAGTTCGGCCAGCCTGAAATCAAGCTCGGCATCATTCCCGGCTCGGGCGGCACGCAGCGCCTGCCGCGCGCGGTCGGCAAGGCCAAGGCCATGGACCTGGTGCTCACCGGCCGCATGATGGACGCGGTGGAGGCCGAACGCAGCGGGCTGGCCAGTCGTGTTGTGCCACTGGACAAGTTGATGGACGAGGCGCTGGGCGCGGCGCTGCAGATTTGCGACTACGGGCAGATCGCCGTGATGGCCGCCAAGGAAGCGGTGAACCGCGCTTACGAAGGCACGCTGGCCGACGGCATCATGTTCGAGCGGCGCCTGTTCCACGCCACCTTCGCCACCAGCGACCAGAAGGAAGGCATGGACGCCTTCATGAACAAGCGCAAGGCGGCGTTTAAACATCGCTAGCTTGGGGGCTCCCGGCTCTTTCAGAAATTCAATTACCGGGATGCAGGGCAAGGCGCACGGCGCGCAGGACACCGGAACGTACTCAAGTACGTGAGGATTCCGAGCACCGCGCAACGCCGCCATGCGCCCGGCAATTGGATTTATGGAAGAGCCGCTATAATCTCGGTCGCGCGGTGATATAGCTCAGTTGGTTAGAGCGCAGCATTCATAATGCTGATGTCGGTGGTTCAAGTCCACCTATCACCACCAGATTTCCCCAAGCCCCAGAGATCCATTTTCTGGGGCTTTGTTACTTCACAGCCTCTGGATAGACACCATGAAACGCTGCCTGAAAAAGCTTGTTCTCGCCCTGCCGGCGGCCTTTGTCGCCGTCTTGATGACGCTGGCCTTGCCTGCAAGTGCGCAGACCCCCAACAGCGACGGCAGCCTCGGCGTGCGGCAATTCCCCAAAACCGCCCTGCGCGGCGTGCTGATGGTCAAGGCGCCGCCCGAAGTCAGCCTCAACGGCAAGCCCGACCGGCTCTCGCCGGGCGCGCGTATTCGCAATCTCAACAACAACTTCGTGACGCCCGGCGCAGTGGTGGACCAGGAGTTGCTGGTCAACTACACCCGTGACAGCATGGGCCAGATCTATGAGGTCTGGGTGCTCAGCGCCGAGGAAGCCAAGGAAAAACGCGCTGGCCTGCCTGCACGCGGCTTCAATTTCGGTTTCGAGTCCAGCGCCGCGCCGCAGGACAATGGCAAGACGCCGTACAACCAGCTACCGCGCTACAAGCAGTAAATCGCCGGCTTTTTCAAGCCAAATCGGGCCTCAGCCCATACCAGGCGAGCGCAAACAGCTAGCAATTTGATAGCAAATACCATGAGCAAAAAAGTCTTTATCAAAACCTTCGGCTGCCAGATGAACGAGTACGACTCGGACAAGATGTCCGACGTGCTGCACGCGGCCGACGGTTACGAGCCCACAACAAATGTCGATGAAGCCGATCTGATTCTTTTCAACACCTGCTCGGTGCGAGAAAAGGCGCAAGAGAAAGTTTTCAGCGACCTGGGCCGGGTCAAACACCTGAAGAAAAAAGGCGTGCTGATCGGCGTCGGCGGTTGTGTCGCCAGCCAGGAGGGTGATGCCATCATCGCCCGCGCGCCCTATGTGGACGTGGTGTTCGGCCCGCAAACCCTGCACCGGCTGCCCGACCTGCTGAGCAAACGCATCAGCTTGGGCAAGTCGCAGGTGGACATCAGCTTTCCGGAGATCGAAAAGTTCGACCATCTGCCACCGGCGCGGGTCGAAGGCGCCAGCGCCTTTGTCTCCATCATGGAAGGCTGCTCCAAGTACTGCAGCTACTGCGTCGTGCCCTACACGCGCGGCGAAGAGGTCTCGCGGCCTTTTGAAGACGTGCTGGTCGAAGTCGCCGGCCTGGCCGACCAGGGTGTGCGCGAAGTCACCCTGCTGGGCCAGAACGTCAACGCCTACCGCGGACCCATGGGCGACAGCGCGGAGATCGCCGACTTTGCCACCCTGCTCGAATACGTCTCCGACATTCCCGGCATTGAGCGCATCCGTTATGTCACCAGCCACCCCAACGAATTCACGCAGAGTCTGATCGACGCTTATGGCAAGTTGCCCAAGCTGGTCAACCATCTGCACCTGCCGGTGCAGCACGGGTCGGACCGCATCCTGATGGCCATGAAACGCGGCTACACCGCGATGGAATACAAGAGCACCATCCGCAAGCTGCGCGCCATCCGGCCCGACCTGGCCATGAGCAGCGACTTCATCGTGGGTTTCCCGGGCGAGACCGACGACGATTTCAACAAAATGATGAAGCTGATTGATGACGTCGGTTACGACACATCCTTCAGCTTCATCTTCAGCCCCCGGCCCGGCACACCGGCCGCCAACCTGGCCGACGACACGCCGCATGAGGTCAAGCTCGCCCGCCTGCAACGCCTTCAGGCCGCCATCGATAACAACGTGCGCGCCATCAGCGCCAGCCGCCTGGGCACGGTGCAGCGCATCCTGGTTGAAGGCACCTCGCGCAAGGATGGATCCGAGCTGATGGGGCGCACCGAATGCAACCGTGTCGTCAACTTCACCGGCCCCAGCCGGCTGATCGGACAGATGATTGACGTGACCATCACGGAAACCTCCCAGCGATCGCTGCGCGGCGAGGTGCTGCTGCGCGAAGAAGCCGCCCTCCCGGCTTGACACCGACGCCGTGACAGGCCGCCATCCAGGATGCTGAAGCACGTTTCTTTCCGGCAGTTGCTGGTCGTCGCCTTTTTGCTGATCGCCGCGTTGCTGGCCGCAGCCTCGCTGCGCGCGCTGTTCACGCTGGAACAACTGACCCTGCAAAGCCGCGACAGCGCCGTCCGTGCGCTGGACCTGAGCGCCGCCGCGCAATCGCTGGCCGAACGCAGCGTGGCCATGGAGCGCACAGCGCGCCAGTCGCTGGTGCTCGGTGACCGCCTGCTGCGCCGGCGCTTTGACGAAGCTGCCGCCGAGGCGCGCGAGGTGCTGGCGCGGCTGGCAACGCAGGGCCTGCCAGTTGCCCAGGTCACGGACTGGGGCCAGCGCCTGGAAGCAATCACCGCCCTGCTTGATGGCGCAGCCGACACCGCTTTCGACCGAGACCGGCAGGTCGCACTGGAGTTTCGCGAGCTGGACGGGGTCAACGCCGCGATTGCCCAGCAGGTGCGTCAGGCCATCGCGACGCAAAACCGCAAGCTGCTGGACACGCTGGAGACCCGCCGCCGCCAGCTCACGCAGCAGGTCACAGGCGCCATCGGGCTGTCTGTGCTGCTGGCCCTGGCCTTCGGCATTTTGCTGACCCGGCCGCTGCGGCGCCTTGAAAAAGCCATCATCGGCCTCGGTGAAAACCGTCTTGATGAAGCCATTGCGATCGACGGCCCGGCGGACTTGCAACTGGTCGGCCAGCGGCTGGAGTGGCTGCGCCTGCGCCTGGTCGAACTCGACGCCGACAAGTCGCGTTTCCTGCGCCATGTTTCGCACGAGCTGAAAACCCCGCTGGCCTCGCTGCGCGAAGGTGTCTCGCTGCTGGAAGACGGCATTGCCGGCGAGCTCAGCAACAAGCAGCGCGAGATCGCCCAAATCCTGCGCCACAACACCGGCCTGCTGCAGGGGCAGATCGAGGACCTGCTGCGCTTCAACACTGCCGCCTTCGAGGCGCGCCAGTTGCGGCGCGAAAAAACCGACCTGCTGCAACTGATCACCGAGCAAGTCCAGGCCCAGCAACTGCAGTGGCGTGCGCGTGAGCTGCAGGTCAACATCGAGGGAAAAGCCGTGCAGGCGGAAGTTGACCGCGACAAGCTGGGAACCGTGCTCGCCAATCTGTTGTCCAACGCCATTCGTTACTCTCCCGCGCAGGGTCGAATCAGGCTGCAATTGAGCCGTTTGGCTGAGGCCGTGCGCATCGACATTGATGATGAAGGTCCGGGCATTTCCTTTGATGACCGGGCACGTATTTTTGAGCCTTTTTACCGCGGCACCCAACAACCGCCCCAGGCCGTGCGCGGCAGCGGCATCGGCCTGTCCATCGTGCAGGAGTACATTGCTGCGCATGGTGGCCAGGTGCAATTGCTGCCGGACGGCCCCGGCGCCCATTTCAGGATTGAACTTCCCCATGTTTTCAAGCGTTGATACCCGCCACGGCAAGCGCCTGGCTTTCTTGGCGGCACTGGCTGCCAGCGTGTTCGCCGCCGGCTGCACCCTGCCCCTGAAGGCGCCCGCCCAGACGCCGGCAGTGGCGCCACCGTCAGCCGCATCGGCAGTGACCGTTCCGTCGCAGCCGCATGACCGCCATGCTGTGGCGCTGTTGCTCGAACACGCTGATCGCGTGCGGGGTCTGCAGGGCGCCGAGCTGACCCAGGAAATCACCCGCCTGGGCGACCCTGCCGCGCCGGCCGATCAGGTGCGCCTGGCCATGGCCCTGAGCCAGACACGCCAGCTTTACGATCTGGTGCGTGCCCAGGACCTGCTGCAGCGGGTGCTGGCCAACCAGACCACCGACGCGCGCGGCCTGCATGTGCTGGCCCGGCTGCTGGCCGCACGGTATGCCGAACAGCGGCGCGTGGAAGACCAGCTGGACCGGCAAAACCAGCAAGTGCGCGAGTTGCAGCGCCGGCTCGGGGAGACCCAGGACAAGCTGGACGCGCTCAAGGAAATCGAACGCAGCCTGACCAGCCGGCCGCCGGCCGCACCCGCCTCCTCACCGGGCAGCCGCACGCGGCCGCCAGGCTCATGAGCACGCCCGCCACCGGCGCCCACCTGCTGGTCGTCGACGACGACGCCGACATGCTGCGCCTGCTGACCATGCGCCTCAATGCCGCAGGTTACCGTGTCAGCGCGGTGGCCTCGGCCGAAGCAGCGCTGGCACAGCTCGACATCGAACGACCCCAACTCGTGCTCAGCGATGTGCGCCTGCCCGGCAAGGACGGTCTGGCGCTGTTTGAAGACATACGCGCGCGCCATCCCTCGCTGCCGGTCATCCTGCTGACCGCCCACGGCACGATTCCGGATGCGGTCGAAGCCACCGAACGCGGTGTCTTCACCTACCTGACAAAACCTTTTGACGGCAAGGCCCTGCTGGACAAGATCGCGCAGGCCCTGGCGCTGAGCGCGCCGGCGCCTGCCGCGCAGGCCGGCCAGGAAGAGGCCTGGCAAAGCGCCATCATCAGCCGCTCCAGCCGCATGGCCGAAACTTTGGCAGAGGCCAGGATGGTGGCGCGTTCCGATGCAAGCGTGATGCTGCGCGGCGAAAGCGGCACCGGCAAAGAGTTGCTGGCCCAGGCCATCCACCAGGCCAGCCCGCGCGCTACTCACCCGTTTATCGCGGTCAACTGCGGTGCGATTCCCGAGGCGCTGCTGGAGTCCGAGCTGTTCGGCCATGTCAAGGGCGCGTTCACCGATGCCTCGTCCAACCACAAGGGCCTGTTTCAGGCCGCCGAAGGCGGCACCTTGCTGCTCGACGAGATCGGCGACATGCCGCCGGCGCTGCAGGTCAAGCTGCTGCGCGTGCTGCAGGAGCGCGTGGTGCGCCCGCTCGGCTCCAGCCAGTCGATCCCGGTCAATGTACGCATCCTGTCGGCCACGCACCGCGACCTGGATGCGGCCATGGCCGAGGGCCAGTTCCGTACCGACCTCTACTACCGCCTCAACGTGGTCACGCTGACCTTGCCGCCGCTGGCCGAGCGGCGCGAGGACATCGCGCTGCTGGCCAACCACTTCCTGGTCAAGCTGGCCGGCAAATACGGCAAGCGCCTGAGCGGCTTTGCGCCGGAAGCGCTCAAGGCCCTGACCACCGCGGCCTGGCCGGGCAATGTGCGCCAGCTCTACAACGTGGTCGAGCAGGTCTGCGCGCTGGCCAGCACGCCGCTGATCCCGCTGGCATTGATCCAGCGCGCGCTGCGCTCACCCAGTGTGCAGGTGCTGACCCTGGCCGACGCCCGCCAGCGTTTTGAGCGCGAGTACCTGGTCGGCCTGCTCAAGCTGACCGACGGCAACGTGGCCGATGCCGCGCGCCTGGCCGACCGCAACCGCACCGAGTTTTACCGCCTGATGCAAAAGCATGGCCTGACGCCCAGCCACTTCAAAAACGAGTCTGTCGCTGCTGGCACTGAGCCTGTCGCTGATGAGCGACACGGCCAAGCCCCTGATTCCAAACACTAATTTCCTCGGCAGCAGAATGGCTGTCGCTGGATGGCGACAAAAACAAGGGTTTTCCCTGAGTTTTTCGGGTCTCACACGCGGTTTTTCACCTCAAATCCTTTCAAGTCATTGATTTAATTGGAGTTTTCTTGCCTGGCACAGGGTTTGCCCTTGTCAGTGCATGCCACTGCTTTCGCCCCCTCATTCAGCCCGCGCCCGCATGGCGCGAACCGCACGCAACGCGGCCCTGTTGGCGGGCCTGTTGCTGGCCGGTTTTGTCCAGGCCTGGACGCTGGACGACGTCGGCAAACTGGCCCAGCAACGCGCCCAGACGCCCTACCAGCCCCTGCGTCAGACCCTTCCCGCAGAGCTGGCCGGCCTGGACTACGACGGCCTGCGCGACATCCGCTTCAAGGACGACAAGGCCTTGTGGCGCGCCGATGGCCTGCCTTACGAAGCCAAGTTTTTCCATGTGGGCCGGCAGAGTGATTCGGTCCGCATCCACGAGTTGTCTGCCCTCGGCAACAAGCCCTTGCCTTACAAGGCCCAGGACTTCAGCTTCGGCAAGAACAAGCTGCAGCCCGCGCGTTGGGGTGAGCTCGGTTACGCCGGATTTCGCATCCATACCCCGCTGAACTCGCCCGCTTACAAGGACGAGCTGGCGGTGTTCCTGGGCGCGAGCTACTTCCGCGCCCTGGGCGCCGGCCAGCGTTACGGCCTGTCGGCGCGCGGGCTGGCGGTGGACACCGCCGGCGCGGGCGGGCGGCCGGAGGAATTCCCGCGTTTCACCGATTTCTGGCTGGAAAAACCTGCCGCAGACGCCAAGCAAATCACCATCTACGCGCTGCTTGATTCGGCGCGCATGACGGGCGCCTACCGCTTCGACATCCGGCCCGGCGAGCAGACCGTGACCGAGGTGCATGCGCGTGTCTTCATGCGCGCCGGCGCCGGGCCGCGCGTCGCCACGCTGGGACTGGCGCCGCTGACCAGCATGTTCTTTTTCGGCGAAAACCAGCCGCGCGCCGGCGACTTCCGCCCCGAGGTTCACGATTCAGATGGCCTGATGATGGCCAGCACCGACGGCGAGTGGTTGTGGCGTCCGCTGCAGAACCCCAAAGCGCCGGTGGCAACCTCGTTCGCCATGAAAGGCCTCAAGGGTTTCGGCCTGATGCAGCGCGACCGCCTGTTCGCCAGTTATGAGGACACCGAGGCGCGTTACGAGTCGCGGCCCAGCGCCTGGGTCACGCCCATCGGCGACTGGGGCCCCGGCCGGGTCGAACTGCTGCAGTTGCCCACCCCCGACGAAACCCATGACAACGTGGCCGCCTACTGGGTGCCGGATCGACTGCCGCAAGCCGGCGAGTCGCTCAATTTTGCCTACCAGCTCGCCTGGCAGGGTGACAAGCAGCAGCGTCCGCCCAACGGCTGGGTGACCCAGTCGCGCCGCGGCATCGGCTTCAACACACTCGACGCACCCACGCTGCAGCAAGCGATCTCCTATGTCATCGACTTTGCCGGCCCGGCCCTTGATGCCCTCAAGGAAGACGCACCGGTGCGCGCCATCGTCTCCAGCGATACGAATGGCCGCGTCGTCGAAAGCAATGCCTACCGCAATCCGGTCAATGGCCAATGGCGCATGACCCTGCGCGTGCAACGCATCAACCCGGCCAGGCCGGTCGAGTTGCGCGCCTTTCTTCAACACAACAAGCACACAGTGAGCGAAACATGGACCACCCTCGTTACCCCCTAGCGCCCAACCCGCCGCTGCCAGCAATGACAAAGCGCAGTACGCTGCGCGAAGAACGGCATCCGAATTCGGTGACGACACCGCCACTGAACCGCGGCTCCATGCCGCCGCGGCCCTGGCGCGGTTTCTGGAACAGCCTGGGCACCGCCCTGCTGCTGCGCCTGAGCCGCAGCGCCCGTCCGGCCGCCGCCGCCAGCGCCATGGCCCCGTGGCAACACGCGGCTCAACGCCGGCGCGCCGTGCTGGTAGCGCTCACTGTGTTGAGCACCGCTTTTGCCACCGCGCTGTTTGCCGACATGCAACCCGACTACGACAGCGCCTGGCTGGAGTACGGGCAGATCGCGCTGTTCAGCCTGCTGTCGGCCTGGGTGGTGACCGGTTTCATGACCGCCTTGATGGGTTTTTACGTGACCCTGCGCGGCGACAAACACGCGTTGACGGCACGCAGCGTGGCCAGGCACACACTGGCACCCGACGCGCGCACGGCCATCATCATGCCGATCTGCAATGAAGACGTGCGCACTGTGTTCGCCGGCCTGCGCGCCACCTGCGAATCGGTCGCCGCCACCGGCCATGCCACCACCTTCGACGTGTTTGTGTTGTCGGACAGCAATGATCCGGCGATCCAGCAGGCTGAACGCGCCGCCTGGGAAGAGTTGCGCATGCAACTGGCCGCGCAGGCCGGCCAGCCGCTGATCGAGGTGTATTACCGCCTGCGCCAGCGCCGCACCCACCGCAAGGCCGGCAACGTGGCCGACTTCTGCCGCCGCTGGGGCAAGGACTACCGCTACATGATCGTGCTCGACGCCGACAGCGTGATGAGCGGCGACTGCCTGGTCAACATGGTCAAGCTGATGGAAGCCAACCCCACGGCCGGCATCATCCAGACCGCGACGCAGGCCATTGGCCATGTCACCCTGCATGCGCGCGCCCAGCAGTTCGCCTCGCGCATGACCGGACGCCTGTTCACGCTGGGCATGCAGTTCTGGCAACTCGGCGAATCCCACTACTGGGGCCACAACGCCATCCTGCGCGTAGCACCCTTCATGCAACATTGCGCGCTCGCCCCCATCCCCGGCAATGGCGGCATGGCCGGCGGCATCCTCTCGCACGATTTTGTCGAGGCCGCGCTGATGCGCCGCGCCGGTTACCACGTCTGGCTGGCCTCGGACCTGGTGGGCAGCTATGAGCAGCAGCCCCCAGACCTGCTGGCCGAACTGCAGCGCGACCGCCGCTGGTGCCAGGGCAATTTGCAGAACTCGCGGCTGATCGCCGAGCCCGGCCTGCACCCGGTGCACCGTGCCATGTTCGGCACCGGCGCCATGTCCTATCTGTCAGCGCCGCTGTGGCTGTGTTTCCTGACCCTGGGCACGGCGCTGTGGCTGTCGGGCTCGCACATCGTGACCGACTGGATGCTGGTGCCGGCCGAACTCGCTGCGCTGTGGGCCTGGACCCTGTCCATGCTGTTCCTGCCGCGCGTGCTTGGCATTGCCGCCGTCCTCATCAAGGGCGAGGCCCAGGCCTTTGGCGGGCGCTTCAGCCTGCTGCGCAGCGCCGCCCTGGAAACCGTGATTGCCCTGCTGCAGGCACCGATCCGCATGCTGGCGCATTCGCTGTTTGTGGTGGCGGCCATCACCGGCCTCAAGCTCGACTGGAAGTCGCCACCGCGTGAAGCGGCTGCCGTGCCCTGGCGCGACGCACTGACGCGTTTTGCCCCCATGAGCGGCATCATCGCGGTGCTGGCCCTGGGCATCGCCGCCATCGACGCGCGCGCCCTGGTGTGGCTGCTGCCGGTCGGCCTGCCGCTGCTGCTGGCGATTCCGATGACCGTGCTGACCAGCCGCGT
>JAZKIE010000131.1:0-4962 GCA_040385025.1 Pseudomonadota bacterium
TTGGTGGGCGCAATCATCGGTGTGCGCACCAGCGGCATGTTGATGGTGGTGAAAGTGATGCCCTGGTCGGCAAATTCGCTGGATGCGCAGCGGGTCCAGGCGTCCAGAGCGGACTTGGACGCCACATAGGCCGAGAAACGCGGGGCATTGGTCAACACGCCGATCGAGCTGATGTTGACCACATGACCCTTGCGTTTGGCCACCATGCCGGGCAAAAAGCCCATGGTGACGCGCAGGCAACCGAAATAATTGAGCTGCATGGTGCGCTCGAAATCGTGGAAGCGGTCGTAGCTGGCCTCAATGGCGCGGCGAATCGAGCGGCCAGCGTTGTTGATGAGGAAATCAACGCTTCCGTGATTTGCGATCAGCGTCTGCACAAAACGGTCGCAATCGGCCATATCGGCAATGTCGGCCGGGTAGGCGATGAAGTGGTAGCCCTTGCCGTTGGCCTCCTTGCAGGCCTCGTCCAGCTTGTCCTGGTCACGGCCACAGATGATGGTGATGGCGCCGGCTTCGGCAAATTTGTGCGCCGCCGCCAGGCCGATACCCGATGAGCCGCCGGTGATCAGCACGACTTTGCCGCTGACCGTGCCTCTGAGCGATCGGTCAATGTGCAGGTCCGGATCCAGATGCCGCTCCCAATAATCCCAGACGCGCCAGGCGTAGTCCTTCAAATTGGGGCACTCGACGCCTGAACCCTTCAAGGCGGCCAGCGTTTCTCGGCAGTCGAAACGCGTCGGGTAGTTCACAAAAGTCAGCATGTCCTCGGGCAGGCCCAGGTCGGCCATGATGGCGTTGCGTACGCGCCGGACTGGCGCCAGCGCCATCAGACTCTTCTTGACGCCGCGCGGAATGAAGCCCAGCAGGGCCGCATTGACGAACAGATTCATCTTGGGGGCATGGGCGGCGCGGCTGAAAATATCCAGCACATCGCCGACGCGGTAGCCCACCGGGTCCACCAGGTGAAAGCACTTTTTTGCAATGCTGGTCTTGTGGCTGATGACATCCAGCGCGTCGACCACAAAATCGACCGGCACGATGTTGATCCGGCCTCCTTCGAGCCCAACCGCCGGCATCCAGGGCGGCAACAGCTGGCGCATGCGCTGAATCAGCTTGAAGAAGTAATACGGCCCGTCGATCTTGTCCATCTCGCCGGTCGTGCTGTCGCCCACCACCATCGCGGGCCGGAACACCGTCCACGGGACCTTGCATTCCTTGCGAACGATTTTTTCACTCTCATGCTTGGTCATGAAGTAAGGGTGCTCGTAGTTTTCGGCCTCCTCGAACATGTCCTCGCGGAATACGCCTTCATACAGGCCGGCAGCGGCAATCGAGCTGACGTGGTGAAAGTGCCCGGCGTCGATGGCTTTCGCAAACTCAACCGTATGGCGCGTGCCTTCCACATTGACAGCGATCTGGCTTTCCTCGTCGGCGCTGAGGTCGTACACGGCCGCGAGGTGGTGAAAATGATCGATCTGGCCCTTGAGCTTTTTGATGTCTTCGGCCGAGACGCCCAGTTTTTTGGCCGTCAGGTCGCCGTGAACGGGAACGGCTCTGGCCGCACTCACGCCCCAGTACTCACGCAATGCCTCCACCTTGCCCGCACTTTCCTTGCGGATCAGGAAGTGCACGATGGCGCCCTTGCGCTGCAGAAGCTTTTTAACCAGGCGCTTGCCGATGAAGCCCGTGGCTCCCGTGACGAAATACTGCATTGTGTTCTCCGCTAGACAACTCTGAACCAGCCTCGATTCTTGCGCAAGCCCCGCCGCCCGTCGGTCAGCAGAAACCCGCGCACCCCCGGCTTCTAGGAGCCGTCACCTAAACCTGTGCACCCAACTGGGCTTATATTTTGACCATGTGCTGCATGATCATGCGGCGTCAATCAACACCCCCACCATCAGGAGCCCACCATGGTCAAAAAACTGCAAAAAATGAGCGCCGATAAAAAATCCGGTCCACAACTTTCTGGCGCCGTCAAGGAGTCTGCCCAGCAGATCTGGCTCGCCGGCCTGGGCGCCTTCTCCAAGGCCCAGGAAGAAGGCGGCAAGGTGTTCGAAACCCTGGTCAAGGAAGGCCTGTCCATCCAGCGCAAGACCCAGGCCGTCGCCGAAGAAAAAATCTCCACCGCCACCAACAAGATGGCCACCATGGCGACGGACATCACCTCCAAGGCCGGCCATCAGTGGGACAAGCTCGAAAGCATTTTTGAAGAACGCGTCGCCAAGGCCCTGAACAAGCTGGGCGTGCCTTCCGCCAAGGATGTGGATGCACTGATCGCGCGCATCGACGAACTCAACAAAAACGTGCAGAAGATGGCCAGCAAGCCGGCCACCAAGACAGCGCCCCGCGCCGCCGCAAAATCCGCTGCAGCCAAGCCTGCTGCGAAAAAACGTGCACCAGCACGCAAGTCCGCCTGAGGCTTTGCCTCACCCTGAAAAGGACGCTTGACGTCCTTTTTTTATGCCTGTTTGACCATGACCACATTGCTGCAAAGCAGCAAATCCGCCGATAGCCGGCGTCTACACTTCCGACTCATGACTTCTGCCCAGCGTTCAGGAAAAAATCACCCCGGCACCAAGGCGCAAAAGGCAGCCCGCCCCGACTCAGGGCCGCGTATCGCCCTGGCACTGGCAGACGGGGGACATCCAGCTGCTGCGCAGCCAGCCGCCACGGCACCCATGACGAAACGGCCCGCCGCCCGGCCGCGTATTGGTCTGGCTCTGGCGGGCGGCGGGCCATTGGGCGCCATCTACGAAATCGGCGCTCTCTGCGCACTCGACGAGTCGCTGCAAGGCCTGTCGTTCACAAAACTGCACCATTACGTCGGCGTCTCGGCCGGCGGGTTTATTGCGGCCGGCTTGGCCAATGGCATGACACCGCGCGAGTTGTGCGCCGCGTTTATTGAAAACGACCACCAGGCCTCCGAAGTGTTCGATCCGGCGTGGCTGCTGGTGCCGGCCTATGGCGAATTCCTGCGCCGCGGCATCATGCTGCCCGGACTGGCCGCCTCGGCCCTGTGGCGTGCGACATTCGGACGAAAGTCGTTGCTGCATGCGCTGGAAGCCCTGGGCCCGACCTTGCCGACGGGGATGTTCTCGAATGAAGAAGTGGACCGGCGCCTGGGCGCGCTGTTCTCCAAAAACGGCCGCACCAACGACTTCCGCGAGCTGGACACGCGGCTCACGCTGGTCGCCACCAACCTCGACAGCGGCGAGGCTGCGCCCTTTGGCCAGCCCGGCTGGGACCACGTGCCGATCTCCAAAGCGGTGCAGGCCAGTTCGGCGTTGCCGGGGCTGTTTCCCCCGGTGGAAATCGACAACAGCTACTACGTGGACGGTGCACTCAAGAAAACCCTGCACGCCGGCGTGGCGATGGATGGCGGCATCGACCTGATGCTGTGCCTGAACCCGCTGGTGCCGTTTGACGCGACCCAGGTGCCGGAGCTGTCGATGGCGCAGCGCGTGATGCGGCGCGGCCTGCCCAGGGAGAGGCAGGCCATTCCCCGTATCGTGGACGGTGGTCTGCCGGCGGTGCTGAGCCAGACCTTCCGCTCGATGATCCATTCGCGCCTGGAGCTGGGCATGAAGCATTACGAACACGCCTATCCCGACACCGACATCGTGCTGATCGAACCCGATCATCGCGACGCGGACATGTTTCTGGCCAACACCTTCAGCTACGGCCAGCGCCGCCAGCTCGCCGAACACGCCTACCAGAAGACCCGCGAGATGCTGCGCTCGCGCAAGACCAGCCTGTCTGTAAAACTGGCGCGTCACGGGGTATCGCTCAATCTGGCTGTGCTGGAAGACACCCGCCGCCACCTGGTCCGTCCTGCGCCCGCGCCGACCCGGCTGGGCAGGGCCATCCGCTCGCTGGAGGAAGTGATGGAAGATGTGAGCCACGCCTTGGGGCCGGCGGCGGGCCATCCTGCGTGATGCGGCCCGCTCGACTTCCCTAATTCCCGGCCCTGTATCCGTGCGTTAGAGTAGAAAAAAATACGAGGTAGACACCATGGCGAAAAAAGCGCCGCGCCGAACTGCTGAACGCATCCTGGAAGTGACGCTTGATCTGTTCAACCGTTTCGGCGAACCCAATGTCTCGACCACGCTGATTTCGGCCGAGCTAGGCATCAGCCCCGGCAACCTCTACTACCACTACCCGGCCAAGGACGAGTTGATCAACTCGCTGTTTGACCGCTATGAGCGCGCCCTGAGCGAGCTGCTCAACGCCAGCGACAGCGTGCGGGACGTGGAGGACGCCTGGTTCTTCATGCACTCCCTGTTCGAGCTGATCTGGCAATACCGCTTTTTGTACCGCGACCTCAACGACCTGCTCAGCAAAAACCGCCGGCTCGAAACCCATTTCCAGTGGGTGCTCAAAAACAAGGCGCGTTCGGTCAAAACCATGCTCGACAGCATGAGCCGGGCCAATGCCGTCAGCATCGATTCGCGCGAGGTCGAGGCCACCGCCACCAGCATGGTGGTGGTGCTGACCTACTGGCTGAGTTTTGAGTACGTGCGCGACCCGCGCAAGGCGCTGGAACCCGAAAACGCCCAGTCCGCGCTGCTGCGTGGCGCCCACCATGTGCTCAATCTGCTGATTCCCTACCTCGAACAGGGCCAGCGCATGCACCTGCAGGCCCTGGTCGGCGCCTACACCAACCCAGCCTGATCAACAGTCAACCATCAATAACATTCAAGGAGACCCCCATGGCCAAATGGACCGCATTCCCCCATCCCGGCGATTACGCCTTCGATGCCGCCAGCCTCAAAAAGAACTGGGCACGTCTGCACCAGGGCGACTGCGAAGCCCTGCCCAAGGAAGCCGCCGTGCTGCAGGCCTGGGTGCTGTTTCACAACGGTGAGTTTCAGAAAGCGGCCGAAGCGGGTCTGAAGGCGGGCGGCGCCGGCATCACGGTCGCCAACAAGGCCACCAGCATTTACGCCAACTACCTGGAGACCA
>JAZKIE010000132.1:0-2125 GCA_040385025.1 Pseudomonadota bacterium
TAAAGCATTTGTTTGCCCTGCACACACAGGCGCGCCTTCAAAGAACCTTGCGGGTAATAAATGCCGGCGTGGATGACCTCGCTGTTGCGCGAGCTGGTGCCGGTGCCGATGGCGTTGGCGGCCTCCAGCACCATCACCTCCCTGCCCTGCAAGGCCAGCGCGCGCGCCACGGCCAGGCCCACCACACCGGCGCCAATCACGACGCAATCGACCCGATCGACTTCGTCCATTCAGCGTTTTCCCTCAAAACCTTCGAGCACCTGCGCCGCATTGTGGCCGAGCGCCTGCGCAGCGTAGCCACCTTCGAGCACCAGCACCGTCGGCAAACCCAGCGCAGCCAGGCGCTGACCCAGACGATGGAAGTCGCCAGCCTGCAGAGAAAATTTCGAAATCGGGTCATCGGCGAAGGTGTCCAGTCCCAGCGAAACCACCAGCGCGTCGCTGCGGTGCGCGGCAACACGCAGGCAGGCCTGCTCCAGTGCCGCAAACCAGTGCGCCACGCTGGAGCCAGCGGGCAGCGGCAGGTTCAGGTTGTAGCCGAGCCCCGCGCCCTCGCCTTCTTCGTCGGGATGGCCGAGGAAGAACGGGTATTCGGTCAGCGGGTCGCCATGCAGGCTGGCGAAAAACACGTCGTCGCGCGCGTAAAAAATGCTTTGCGTGCCGTTGCCATGGTGGTAGTCCACGTCGAGCACGGACACGCGGCCGGCGCCGCCGTTGCGCAGCGCCTGTGCCGCAACCGCGGCGTTGTTGAGGAAGCAGTAACCGCCCATGAAGTCGGCCCCGGCATGGTGGCCGGGCGGCCGGCTGCAACAAAAAACGGCTGGCGCGCCCTCGCCGATCAGGGCCGCGGCGGAGGCCGCCGCATCGGCCCCGGCTTTCGCCGCTTCCCAGGTTCCGGCCACCAGCGGCGAGCCGTTGTCCATGGCGTACAGGCCCAGCCGGGCAATGAAGTTGAGCGGCTCGCGGTCGCTGCGCAGGGTGCGCACCGGCCAGACCGAGGGGAAAGGCTGGCGCGCCTCGTTGCCAGGCTCCAGGGACAGCCACTGGTTCCAGGCGCTTTCAAGAAAAGCGAGGTAGCGCGCGCTGTGCACCTGGCCCAGCACCGCGCTGCTGTCCACGTGCGGTTCGCGCAGCGCGTGGCCACGCTGCAGCAGGGACTGTTTCACAAAGGCCGCACGCGCTGGCGTTTCAAAACAGGGCACTCGTTCGCCGCGGAAAAACTCGAAGGCCGGCGCATGCAAGGCATGCCGTTCGCTGAACAGGGTGATCATCGAAAGATTATCCGCAAGGAATTGTTCAGCACTTCCTGGAACTACAGCGTGCGCGGATCGGTGAGCAGCAGCAGTTGCACCAGCGACTGCAGGCTGGTTTTCAAGGGCGCAAAGCCGTCGTTGATGTCCAGCGTTTCTTCGCTCATGTAGAGCTTGCGGTTGATCTCGAGCTGGATGCTGTGGCGCTGCTGCTGCGGCGCAGCGTAGCGGCGCACCAGCTCCACGCCCTTGTACGGGTGGTTGTAGGCCACGCTGTAGCCCAGGCCGCGCAGGTGCTCGCAGACCAGGCGCGACAGCGGCGCGGCAGCGGTGCTGCCGTCGCGGTCACCGACCACAAAGTCGGCATGCGCCTCACCGGGAAAATCCGTGGCGTTGCTGGAGGCGATGGCCGGCATCGAGTGGCAGTTGATGTGGATGCTGTAACCGTGCCGGGCATGCGCCGCATCAATCGCCTGCGCCACCGCCGCGTGGTATGGCTGCCAGCAGCTGGCGATACGCGCTTGGACCTCTGCCACGCTGAGCTGACGCGTATAGATCGGCAGGCCGTCATCGGTGGTGCGCCAGATCAGGCCCTTGCCCAGGCGCACCTTGCCCAGCACCTTCTCGTCTGTGGAGACCGGGCCGGGCCAGTCTTCACCGAACAGGCTGACATCGATTTCGGTGGTGTCGCGGTTGGCGTCCAGGTAGCTGCGCGGAAAAAACGCCTCGACCCAACCCACCCCCAGCGCCGGTGCAAAGTCGTAGAGCTTTTCGACATGCGTGTCCTCGGCGCGCCGCAAAACCGGCAGCGCACAAGCGTAGGCAAAGTCCTCGGGGTAAGCGGTGCCACTGTGCGGCGAGTCGAGCACCAGCGC
>JAZKIE010000133.1:0-1876 GCA_040385025.1 Pseudomonadota bacterium
AAACAGCGCGGCCGGCACCAGCCAGGGATCAAGGGCCAGCGCGGCTTCCTCACTGCCCCGAACTTCGGTTTCAACGGCGCCCAGCAAAGCGATCAGCGCCAGCTTGCAAGCCAGCACCAGCACCAGCGCCAGCGCGCCGAAAGCGCCCACGCGCGAGTCCTTCATGATTTCCAGCGCGCGCGGCGCATCGCCGCTGCCGCCCAACCCGTCGCTGACATCGGCCAGGCCATCCTCATGGAAGGCGCCGGTTAGCAACACTGTGGCCACGGTGGACAGGGCCGCGGCCACCAGCGGCGTGAACAAACCCGGTGGCAGCAAGGCCATCAGCAGGGCATAGGCGCCCGCAGCGACAGCGCCCACCAGCCAGCCGATGCCGGGGAAATGCGCGGCACTGGCGCGCAGCATGGCCGGGCTGTAGCCAACCCACGCCGCCAGCGCGCCGGTCACCGGGATGCGGGTGAAGAACTGCACGGCGAGCAGGAAATGACGAATGAAGGAGGACATCTCAGGATTTCCCGCTGACCCCGGCCGAATCAAAACTCGCCATCTCGGCCATGAACAGCGCCGCCGATTGCAGCAGTGGCCAGGCCAGCAGCGCGCCCGTGCCTTCACCGAGGCGCATGTCCAGATCCAGCAGCGGTGTGGCCTGCAGATGCGCCAGCAGCAGGTGATGACCGCGCTCGGCCGAGCGGTGGCAAAACACCAGGTAGTCCTTCACCGCAGGCTGCAAGGCACAGGCCACCAGCGCTGCGGCGCCGGCGATAAAGCCGTCCACCAGCACCACGCGGCGCTCACTGGCGGCCTGCAGCATGGCGCCTGTCATCATGGCGATCTCGAAGCCACCCAGCGCTGCCAGCACGGCCAGCGGCTCGTGCACATCGGGATGGTGGGCAAGCGCCCGCGTCAGGACGGCCTGCTTGTGGGCCAGTTGTGCGTCGTCCAGGCCGGTGCCGCGTCCCACCACCTCCTTGATCGGCAGCCGGGCCAGCCGGGACAGCAGCAGGGCGGCGGGCGAGGTGTTGGCGATGCCCATCTCGCCGAAAGCGACCACATTGCCGGGCAATTCTTTCACCACGGCCATGCCGGTGTGTAGCGCCTGCACCGCTTGTGCCAGCGACATGGCCGGGCCTGCGCACAGGTTGGCGGTGCCGGCGGCGACTTTGCGCTGCAGCAGTTGCGGGTGCGCGGTCAATTCGGCGGCCACGCCGGCGTCCACGACTTGCAGCGCAAAGCCGTGCTGGCGCGCAAACACATTGATGGCTGCACCACCGGCCAGCATGTTGCCGACCATCTGCAGTGTCACGGCCTGCGGGAAAGCCGAGACACCTTCGCTGGCAATGCCGTGGTCGGCGGCGAACACCACCATCTGCGGCGCATCGAGGTGGATGGCCTCGCTGCGCTGGATCAGGCCGAGCTGCAACGCGAGTGTTTCGAGCTGGCCAAGTGCGCCCAGGGGCTTGGTCTTGTGGTCGATCAGGTGCTGCAGCCGCGCCGCCAGTGCGGCGTCGGTGGTGGCTTCAATCGCGGGCAGGAGAAGGGCTGTGTTGTCGGTCATCGGTGATTTGTTGGAGGCAGGCGGGGCAGAAGCAGGAAGCTCCCGGCGCGCCGGTTGTAGATGGAAGCCCGGAAGGTACCGGCATGATGTGGGGCAGCTTGACGCACCAGCATTGACTGTCCCCGCCGACCATGCCACAGCGGAACCCGACGCCGCAGCGGGGGCAGGAAGAGTTGGCTGACACGCTGTTTGTAGCTGCAGTCACGACAGGCCGCCTCAGGCTTGCAGAAACAGCCGGTAGACCGGGTTGTCGGTCTCCTCCACATGCGGGTAGCCCAGGGTGTCGAGAAAGGCCTTGAAGGCCTTGTTGTCGGCCTTGGG
>JAZKIE010000134.1:0-4885 GCA_040385025.1 Pseudomonadota bacterium
TTTGGCGATGCCAAGAAAGTCATCGAGGACATGGGCAAGGCCATCGAGTAAGAAGCCGGCAGATAACACTTTCTTCCGTCTGAAAAACAGGAATTAGAGGGCTCGCCCTCCTGATTTCCGTGTTTCCTAGGGAAAACGCAATAACCCCGCAGAGGGTTGCGCCATGAAAATTCGTGGCAGTAGTTCAATCGTAATCTGGAGAAGACAAGCATGAATGCATCCACCGCTGACCGCCCCTGGCTGAGCGCCTATCCACCGGGCGTGCCCACCGACGTCGACATCTCCCAGTACACGTCCCTCGTCGCACTGATGGAAGAAAGCTTCGCCAAAAACGCTTCGGCCGTGGCCTACAGCTTCATGGGCAAGGACGTGACCTTCGGCCAGACCGACAGCCTGTCGCAGGCCTTCGCCGCCTACCTGCAGGGCCTGGGCCTGGCCAAGGGCGACCGCGTTGCCATCATGATGCCCAACGTGCCGCAATACCCCATCACCGTGGCGGCCATCCTGCGCGCCGGTTATGTCGTGGTCAATGTCAACCCGCTGTACACCCCGCGCGAGCTCGAGCACCAGCTCAAGGACTCGGGCGCCAAGGCGATTGTCATCATCGAGAACTTCGCCAACACGCTGGAGCAGTGCATCGCCAACACGCCGGTCAAACATGTGGTGCTCAGCGCCATGGGTGACCAGCTCGGCATGCTCAAGGGCGCGCTGGTCAATTACGTGGTGCGCAACGTCAAGAAGATGGTGCCGGCCTTCAACCTGCCGAACGCCGTGCGTTTCAACGATGCCGTGGCGCGCGGTACGCGCGGCACGCTCAAGCGCCCCGACCTCAAGCCCGATGATGTGGCCGTGCTGCAGTACACCGGCGGCACCACCGGCGTCTCCAAGGGCGCGGTGCTGCTGCACCGCAATGTGATTGCCAACGTGCTGCAGTCCGAAGCCTGGAACGGCCCGGCCATGGCCAGCATGCAAGCCGGTGTGCAGCCGACCTATGTCTGCGCGCTGCCGCTGTATCACATCTTCGCCTTCACCGTGAACATGATGCTGGGCATGCGCACCGGCGGCAAAAACATCCTGATCCCGAATCCGCGCGACCTGCCGGCGGTGCTCAAGGAACTGGCCAAACACAAGATTCACAGCTTTCCGGCGGTCAACACCTTGTTCAATGGCCTGGCCAACCACCCCGACTTCAACACGGTGGACTGGTCGCACCTGAAGGTGTCGCTGGGCGGCGGCATGGCTGTCACGAGTGCGGTGGCCAAGCTCTGGCTGGAAAAAACCGGCTGCCCGGTCTGCGAAGGTTACGGCCTGTCGGAGACCTCGCCGTCGGCAAGCTGCAACCCGACCAACAGCAAGGCCTTCACCGGCACCATCGGCGTGCCGATTCCCGGCACGTATTTCAAGCTGCTCGACGATGACGGCAACGAGGTGCCCAACGGCCAGCCCGGCGAGATCGCCATCAAGGGACCGCAGGTGATGGCTGGTTACTGGCAGCGTCCCGACGAAACCGCCAAGGTCATGACGCCCGACGGCTACTTCAAGTCGGGTGACATCGGCATTGTTGACGAGCGCGGCTTCTTCAAGATCGTCGACCGCAAGAAAGACATGATTCTGGTCAGTGGTTTCAATGTCTACCCGAACGAGGTTGAAGACGTGGTCGGCGGCATGGGAGGCGTGATGGAATGCGCCTGCGTCGGCGTGGTCGACGACAAGTCGGGCGAAGCCGTCAAGCTGGTCATCGTCAAGAAAAACCCCGACCTGACGGAAGCCCAGGTGCGCGAGTTCTGCAAGACCAACCTGACCGGCTACAAACAACCCAAGGTGGTGGAGTTCCGCACCGAACTGCCCAAGACACCGGTCGGCAAAATCCTGCGCCGCGAGCTGCGCGACAAGAAGTAAGGCGAGGCCCTTCCTCTTGCAGCAAAGGCGGCTTCGGCCGCCTTTTGCATTTCGGGCAAACTCTTGGTGTCCTGTCCCACAAATACAGGCGATATGAAATCGCCCATTCAGCCGCCATGCGGCGTTGTTCGTCGTTGCCATAGCTACGGCTATGTCGCCTCCTCCCGCCTTGCCTGACAGCCGAATGGACAATTTCATTTCATCACCTTATTTGCAGGACAGGACACTAGCCATGACAACAACCGCCATCCTCAGTGCCCTGGCCGAAGAGCAGCAGGGCCTGCTGGAGTTGCTTGAGCAGCCACAAAAAACCTGTCACGCCGGGCGCGACTTCTGGCAGGGCCGGTTGCACGGCCGGCCGGTGGTGCTGGCCCTGTCGCGCATCGGCAAGGTGGCGGCCGCCACCACCAGCGTGGCGCTGATCGAGCGTTTCAAGGTGGGCCGCATTGTCTTCACCGGTGTGGCCGGCGGGCTGGGGGAAGGCGTACAGGTCGGTGACGTGGTGGTGGCCAGCGAGTTTGTGCAGCACGACATGGATGCCTCGCCGATTTTTCCGCGTTACGAGGTGCCGCTCTACGGCCAGAGCCGATTTGTCTGTGACAAGGCGCTGACGGCGCTGCTGTTGCAGGCCAGCCGTGCCGGGCTGGAAAGCCTGGCCCTGCCGGCCAAAACCCTGCTGCACCACGGCCTGGTGGCCAGCGGTGACCGTTTTGTCTCCGGCGCGGCCGAGTCGCGGTCCTTGCGCTCGGCGCTGGGGCAGGGCGGGCATGAGGTGCTGGCGGTGGAGATGGAAGGCGCGGCGGTGGCGCAAGTGTGTTTTGACTACGGCCTGCCGTTTGCGGCGGTGCGCACCATCTCCGACCGTGCCGATGACACTGCGCATGTGGACTTCCCGGCCTTCGTCAAAGACGTGGCCAGTTTGTATGCGCAGGCGATGGTTAAAAACCTGCTGCAGATGTTGTGACAACACGCCGCAGGGTGGCCCCCACTACAGCCGTCAAAGCTGGATCATGCGAATCGCCTTGCGCGAACCGTCGTTCATGTCCTTGACCTCCTGCAGCATCTGGTTCAGGTAGGACTGAGCCGCCGACTTGGCCAGCCGGGTAGGCTGCGCCATATAGCCAATCGCAATGTGAAAGACCAGCGGGTCGGCGTCGGGCAACTCACGGGACGGGCGCAAACCGCTGGCCAGGATCTTGGTTGCTACGTCGTTGACCAGGTCGCTGGTCATCGGCCCTTCCATGAGTAGCGCGAAGTGGCTGTCGCCGACCCGCGCCACGGTGTCGGTGGTTTGCGCCGCGGCGCGTATGCGCGAGGCGGCCATCACCATCGCGCGGTCGCCGGTCTCGCGGCCATGCTGTTGCTGCAGGGCGGTGAAGTTGCTCAGGTTGATCAGCAGCAGGGCGCAGGGTTGCTGATAGCGCCCGGCCGTGTTGAGGGCCTGGCGCAGTTTGCTCACCATCGCCCGGGCCGAGCCCAGCCCGGTCAGCGGATCGGTGGTGCGCAAGGCGGAGGCACGGGTTTCGGATTCGCGCCGCTGCGTCACGCGCCGCAGCAGCCCATAAAACAGGATGGGGGCCTCGATGGTGGACCCCAGCATCAGCGCGTTTTCCGTCAGGAAACTCGATGCAAGCACACCCAGATTGCGCATCAGCGGGAACATGGTCGCCAGCACGATGGGCAAAAACCCCAGTGCCAGCCAGCGCGCGTGGCGGTCGCCCTCAAACAGCGCCACGCCGACCACCAGCAACAAGGCGGCAATGCCGGCACTGACCATGACGTTGATCAGCGCAAAACCTTCAGCCGTCGGAAAAATGGCGTCGATCACTGCGATGGTGGGCGCCAGGCACATCATGGCCAGCAAAAACCAGTCGAGTGCCCGTGAAAAGCGTTTGGGCGTGGTGACAGTGCGCACAAACAGCATGGCTGCTGCTGCGGCCGTCAAGGGCAACACGAAGACGGCGGGGGTGTTCAGTACCGGGAACTCCGGCCACCAGTAGAGGCCAGCGACACCGGTGAAAGCGCCCTGCGAACCGGCAAAGACGGCGATGTAGAGGGCATAAGTGGCAAAGCCCCAGTCGCGGTAAGCCACCGCATTGATCAGCGCCAGCAGACTGACCAGGAAGGCCAGCCCGAAGTAGGCGCCCAGCAGCACATGGTCGCGCTGGCGTGCCGCCGTCAACTGGGTGTCGGAAATGGCACGGGGGAGCGCCGAGAAGGGCACACGCGCGTGCTCGATGCGCAGGTAGTAACGCACCGAGTGCCCTTGCTCGGGGCTCAGTGACAGTGCCGGAAAGCGGCCGGGAAGCGGCCAGGCGCTCATGGGCAGGGTGTCGCCGGCCTGTTGCACCACCCAGTTCCCCAGGCTGTCGCGGTAATACAGGCTGATCTTGTCCACGCCAGACATGGGCAACTCAAGTTTCCAGTGATAACGCGGGTCGGTGATCATCGCGTCAAAACGCAGCCAGAGCGCGGCGTTGTCCAGCACCTGCGGATTGCCGGCGCGCAGCGGCGTGAACCCCAGGGACAGCGCGTCAGCCTCTACCTTCTCCACCGAGGCCTGGCTTCCGGCATCGAGCCAGCTGTCCAGCGAGGCCACCATGCTGACCGGGCCGGGGTCGACGCCCAGCGTCAGCAGCTCACCGGCAGCGGCGGGGACGGCCAGCAGGCTGGCCTGCAGGCAAAGCAGGGCCAGCACCGCCCTGGCAAAGGCGACGAGCGCTCGTCCGGCGGTCAACTTTTTAGCGGCTCCCACAGAGGCGTATTGTGCAGCAAGCTTTTTTGGGCAAGACGCCCTGGCATGCGGGCGTGACGTTGGCCCTTCATTCGCTACAAATTTAATAGCTGATGGCGCTGTATAAATATGGGCTGCAGACCGATTTGATCAGGAGTCCGTGTTGCAGACACGCAGCACTTCGTTGCCATAAGCCTCGAGTTTTTTGACACCTATGCCGCTGATACCTTCCAGGTCGGTCAGGGTCTGCGG
>JAZKIE010000135.1:0-3185 GCA_040385025.1 Pseudomonadota bacterium
AGACCGGCCAGCGACGTGGGCCAGGCCGGGTCGGCCACAGCGCTTGCAGCCTCCGCCACCGGGGCGGGACCTGCGGCGGGTGAAGCGGGTGCGGGTGCAACCTGCGGCTCCAGCGCTTCAAGCATCTGGCGCAACGAGATAGCGGTCTCCGCGCGGTCGGCCTCGCTGACACGGTCCAGGTCGATGTCCACGCGCAAGCCGGGGCGGTCACAGTGGATGGACAGACCAGTGCGGGACGCCACCGCACCCGTGTGCACCGCATACACGGGAATGGGTTCTGAAAAACCCTTGGCCATCACCGGGTCCCGCGCATCCGCGCCGATGTCGCCCTGCACCAGCGCGTGGGTTTCGCTGGAAATCAGGATTTCCCCCGGTTCGGCGGCCTGCTCCAGCCGTGCGGCAAGATTGACCTCGCGACCGATGATGGTGTATTCCATGCGGAGTTCACTGCCGAAGTTGCCAACGTCACAAAACCCCGAGTTGATGCCTATGCGTATTTCGAAGGTCTTGTTGATGCCCATGCCGCGCCAGCGCAAGCGGAGCACCTCCATGCGTTTTTGCATCGCGATGGCCATCCGGACGCACTGCAGCGCATCCTCGCGCACGCCCAGCGACTGCGGGTCGCCAAAAAAAATCACGATGGCATCGCCGATGAATTTGTCCAGCGTGGCGCCGTACTCCGCCGCAATCGCCGACATCTCCGAGAAATAGCTGTTCAGCAGCAAAGTCACTTCTTCGGGCTGCCATTTCGCGGTGGATGCAGTGAAGTTCTTGATGTCGGAAAAAAACACCGTGAGCTTCTTGCGCTGCGTGCGGATCTCGGCCTGACGCGAGCCTTCGAACAGTGATTGATAAACCTGCGGCGCCAGGTAACGCGACAGTTGCTGCGCCAGGTCCTTGAGCCGTCGGGCATAAGCAGTGCGCTCCAGATGAAGCTTCAACCTCGCAAGCAGCACGGGCGGGCTGATCGGCTTGGTCACGTAGTCGGTGGCCCCCAGGTCCAGGCCACGGTGTTCCTCCTCAACACTGCCAAGCGCCGTCAGGAAGATCACCGGGATGTCGGCGGTCCGGGGATCGAGCCCCAGCCGTTTCAACACTTCATAACCATCCATGTCCGGCATCATCACGTCGAGCAAAATGATGTCGGGCAAGGGGCCGGCCACGGCAAGCGCCAGCCCGGCATCACCCGAGGCCGCCAGCAACACCTCATGGCTCTCGCTCAGCAGCGCTTCCAGCAGGTAGCGGATATCCTCGCTGTCCTCGATCACCAGGATGCGCGAGCGGGTCGCCATGGCGGTGCCGGCCCGTCCCGGCCCGCGTGCGCCCAACCCGCCTGCTGTTGCCTCCATCCGCTACGTCCTTTCCAAAAAGCAAGCCGGGCTGTGGCCTTGCCCTTTTTCTGCGCCCGCCGCCCTACTTCACGAGCGCCGCGCGCATGGCGTCGATCGACGCCTTGTAGTCCGGTTTGCCGAAAATCGCGCTGCCCGCCACAAAGGTGTCGGCGCCGGCCGCGGCCACGCGTGCAATGTTGTCCGCCTTGATGCCGCCGTCTACCTCCAGCCGGATGTTCTTGCCCGACGCGTCAATGCGCTTCCTGGCCTGCTCGATCTTGCGCAGCGCCGAATCAATGAAACCCTGGCCGCCAAAACCCGGGTTGACACTCATGATGAGGATCAGGTCGATGTCGTCGATCAGCCAGTCCAGCACGTCCAGCGGCGCGGCCGGGTTGAACACCAGCCCGGCCTGGCACCCTTTGGCCTTGATCGCCTGCACACTGCGGTGAACGTGGCCAGAGGCATCGGGGTGAAAGCTGATCAGGTCGGCTCCGGCATCGGCAAAGGCCGCCGCCAGCGCATCGACCGGCTGCACCATCAGGTGCACGTCGATAGGCACAGCCGTGCCATCGGCTTTTTTGGCATGCGGTTTCAGGGCGCTGCAAATCATCGGCCCGAAGGTCAGGTTGGGCACATAGTGGTTGTCCATCACGTCGAAATGGATCCAGTCCGCGCCGGCGGCAATCACGGTCTGGAGTTCTTCACCCAGCCGCGCAAAATCGGCCGACAAAATGGAGGGGGCAATCCGGTACACCGGTGGCTTGGTTTGGCTCATGACAGGATTGTCGCACCGCGCCCCATGGGCATCAATCAGGCAGCGTGGCGGCCGGTTAACATGGGAGTCATTCTTTTGCTTGCCATGCCGAAATACCAATTTTCCTGCGACGTCCTGCCGCACTACCTGCCAGAGCAGTCCGCGCCTGAAGACGAGGTGTATGGCTTTGCCTACACCGTCACCATCACCAACACCGGCGAGGTCGCGGCGCAACTGATTTCGCGCCACTGGATCATCAGCGACGCGCGCGGCCACAGCGAAGAGGTCAAGGGCCTGGGCGTGGTCGGCCACCAGCCGCTGCTCAAGCCCGGCGAGTCTTTCCAGTACAGCAGCGGCTCACGCCTGCGCACACCGACGGGCACCATGCACGGCAGCTACTTTTTTGTCGCCGAGGACGGTGAACGCTTTGAGGCGGCGATCCCGATGTTTGTGCTCGACGCAGGCCAGGCGGCCGGCCCTGACGGAGCAAGTGGCGGCCGCGTGCTGCACTGAGCCCGGCCAGCGGCATGCACAACCTGGCTCAACTGCTGGACCTGCTGGAGCCGAAAGCCGGACTGGCCGGCCGCCATCTCTGGCTGATTGACCTGCTGGACTGGATCAGGGGCAAGGACAACAATCCCCAGGCTGCGGTGGCGCGCTTGCGGCTTTTTCTGGATGCCGCACAGGCGCGGCCCGAGTTCCAGGCCAGGCTGCATCACTGGTGGCGCACGCTGGTGGGCACGGTCGATGCCACCCCGCTGTTTGCCGATTTCGGGTTTGCGCCACGCGCGGCCTTTCTCAGCGAGCTCGGCGAGCGGCTGCGTTACAAACTTTTGCCGGGCACGCCAGAGACCACGCATGCCACCGAACTGTTCATGTTGCTGTTCCCGTCGCCGTTTGATGCCCGGTGGCTCAAGCTGCTGGACGAGGACACACTGGCCCGGCTGGGCAGCTTGCTCCATACCGCGGCGCCTGGTGATACCAGCGTTGATGAAAATGCCGCGCAGACCACGTCCAGCACCCTGATGCAAGACTGGCAGGGCGTGCTGCTGGAAGCGCTGACCTATTGCACCAGCCAGGTGGCCGCCACCGGCTTT
>JAZKIE010000136.1:0-1563 GCA_040385025.1 Pseudomonadota bacterium
GCCTCTTCGGACGCCACACGCAGCCAGTCGAGGTAGTAGGCGGCCGGCATGCCGTCGAAGCGCCAGGCCGCGTCCAGTGCCAGGTTGATGGCGTTGAACTCGATGTGGGTCACCGCATGCAGCAGCGCGGCCAGGCCGGCCGGGGTGTAGGGTGAACGCTTGGGCACGTCCAGGTGCGAGCGCAGTTCCGGCCGCGCGGGGCAGCCGGGCAGGCCGGGCGGGGCCTCGATGCCAAGCCGATTTGCTATCGAAAACGTAGCTGCTTGCGCATGCAGGGTCTGGGCCAGCAGCACTTTTTGCTGTGGATCGGGTTGCAGCAGTGCCGCCAGGGCCTGCTGGCGCAGTTCGAGGGGTGGACTGGGCAGGGGCATGCCCGGATTGTCGGCGAAACACGGGGTGGCTCTTTACAATGGTCCGATCCAGAGACAAGTAACACAGAGGACACGACGATGGCGATTTACCAACTCGATGAACTGGCCCCGAAGATGCATGAGACGGCCTGGGTGGCCGACAGCGCGCAGGTGATTGGCGATGTGGAACTGGCCGAAGGCGTGAGTGTCTGGTTTGGCACGGTGATACGCGGCGACACCGAAACCATACGAATCGGGCGTGGCACCAATGTCCAGGATGCCAGCGTGTTGCATGCCGACCTTGGTGTGCCCTTGACCCTGGGCGAGAACGTCTCCATCGGCCACCAGGTCATGCTGCACGGCTGCACTATCGGCGACGGCTCGCTGATCGGTATTGGTGCGGTGGTGCTCAACCACGCGAAGATCGGCAAAAACTGCCTGGTCGGCGCGGGCTCGCTGGTGACCGAGGGCAAGGTGTTCCCCGACGGTTCCATGATCCTGGGCAGCCCGGCCAAAGCGGTGCGGCAGTTGTCGCCGGAGCAGATTGAGGGTTTAAAAACGATCGCCCATCACTATGTAGAGAATGCCCGCCGCTACAAGGCGGGATTCAAAAAGATTGATTGATGTCTGAATTACACAAGTTCATTTTCGACGGCCTGCCGGTGCGCGGCATGCTGGTGCGCCTGACCGACGCCTGGCAGGAAATCCTCAAGCGCCGCGAGGCCGGCGGCGGCTACCCGCCTGAAGTCCTGCAACTGCTGGGCGAAATGACCGCGGCCGGCGCGCTGATGCAAAGCAGCATCAGCTTCGATGGCGCGCTGGTGCTGCAGATCTTTGGCGACGGCCCGGTCAAGCTGGCCGTGGCCGAGGTGCAGCCCGACCTGAGCCTGCGCGCGACCGCCACGGTGACCGGCGAGGTGCTGCCCGGCGACAGCTTGAGCCGTCTCGTCAACGTCAACAACCAGGGGCGCTGCGCCATCACGCTGGACCCGAAAGACAAGCTGCCGGGCCGTCAGCCCTACCAGGGCGTGGTGCCGCTGTTCGGCGACCAGCATGAAAAAATCGAGAACCTGGCCGAGGTGCTGGAGCACTACATGCTGCAAAGCGAGCAGCTCGACACCCGGCTGATCCTGGCCGCCGATGGCAATGTGGCGGCGGGCCTGCTGATCCAGCGCCTGCCGGTCAAGGGCGAGGGCAACCTGGAAAGCCAGCG
>JAZKIE010000137.1:0-4394 GCA_040385025.1 Pseudomonadota bacterium
ACAGGTGCGGGCAGACCTCAGGGCACGAGGAGACAAGAGATAGATCCCGGATCCATCCGGGATGACAACTCCATTCCCCCATCAAGTGAGTGCCGTCGCCAACAACGCCAATCCCGATATCAACAACAAGCCATCCAGCACATGCCCATGCGCCGCCGCACTCATGCGCAGCACCAGCGCCTTACCGGCAAAGGTGCCGGCCATCAGCGAGGCGCCAACGATGAGTCCCTGCAGAATCACCTCGGCCGGCAGCGCGCCGAACTCGCGGAAGGTCAGCACCTTGCTGATGTAGATGAACAGCGAACTGGCCGCTTCCGTCGCCAGAAAAGCGCCCTTGGCCAGGCCATAGGCCAGAAACACCGGCACGCTGAGCGGGCCGGTGGACAACACGATGCCGGTGAGAAAGCCGATGACCGCGCCGGCCACGGCCAGGTGCCACAGTCGGGCTTTCCACTGCAGGCGCGCCAGCAAGTGGCGAACCGGGATCATCGCAAGCAGAAAAATACCCAGCGATATCTCGATGACGTAAGGCGGCAATGCCAGCAAGGTCCGTGCGCCCAGGGCCGCTGCCGGCACGCCGGTGAGGGCATAGGCAGCAACCGCCTTCCAGTCCACCTCGCGCCACCAGGCCAGCACGCGCGCCAGGTTGGCCATCACTGCCGCGATGGCCATGATGGGCACGGCTTGTTTCGGCCCGAAGGTATGGACCAGCACCGGCAGCAGCATGATGGATGAACCGGTGCCGATGACGCCGCTCAGGCAACCGGCAGCAAAACCGGCGAGCAGGACGAAGGTATAGGCCGCCATGCTTCACGCGCGTCCGGGCGACGCGCAGCAAAAAGCCCCGTTGGCCGGGGCTTTTACCAAAGACACCTCCATCCGTTCACCACGATGGAAGGTGCAGTCCCAGATCGTTCAACCGCCTTTGTGGGGACGCTTGCCGGGGTTCTTTTTGCTGCGGGTCCAGGTGCCACGCTCAAGGCTGATCTTCTGGCCACGGCCGGCGGTGCGGGTCATGCCGGGTGCAGGAACGGGTTTGGGGGCGCAGATGTCGGCTTCGACACGGATTTTTTTGGGCATGGAGGGCTCCGGGTTGGAAAAATGGCAGAACCCGTTATTTTAAGCCACCGGGAAGCCGGCTGGGCTGGCGCCCGATTCAGCCCGGCCGGCGGCCCGGAAATTCAGATCATTTCCAGCGCTGTCGCGCCAGCCGGCGGCGGAAACAGGGCATCGAGTTCTGCCGCTTGTGCGGCATCGAGCACCGTGTCCGCGGCGGCGGCGTTGTCGCGCAAACGCTGCGGGTCGCTGGTCTTCGGAATGGCGATCACATCGCCCTGCCCCAAGAGCCAGGCCAGCGCCGCCTGGCCGGCCAACATGCCGTGGCGCTGCGCAAAAGCCGCCAACCCGCGGTGGCGCAACAGCCGCGCCTGCTCCATCGGTGAATAGGCCATCACCGGCAGGCGGCGCTCGCGCATCGCCGGCAGCAGATCCCATTCGATGCCGCGGCGTGACAGGTTGTAGAGCAACTGGTTGGTCTGCACATCACGCCCGCCCGGCAAGGACCACAACTCCTGCATGTCGGCCAGATCGAGGTTGCTCACGCCATAGTGGCGGATCTTGCCGGCCTGCTGCAGCGCCACCAGCCCGGCCAGCGTCTGTGCCAGCGGCACCGAGCCACGCCAGTGCAGCAGGTAGAGGTCGATGTGGTCGGTCTTCAGGCGGCGCAGGCTGCGCTCGCAGGCGGCCACCACGCCGGAAGCCGATGCATTGTGCGGATACACCTTGCTGACCACAAAGGCCTGGTCGCGCCGGCCCTGCAGCGCTTCACCGACCAGCTCCTCGGCCTGGCCCTCGCCGTACATTTCGGCGGTGTCGATCAGGCTGCAGCCGAGTTCGAGCCCCAACTGCAGCGTGGCGATCTCCTGCGCGCGCCGGCCTGCCTCCTCACCCATGCGCCATGTGCCCATGCCGAGCGCGGGTACGGCCTCACCGGAGGGCAGCAGCACGGTTTTCATGGCGCTCACACCGGCGCGCGCAGCGGCAGGTTGACCAGCAGGTTCTGCGGTTTGAGCCGGAGCACCCGGTCGGCATTCATCATCAGCCCGAGGTACACCGGCTTGCCGGCCACATCGGCGCGCATCTCCTGGGGCTGCTCAAAGTCCAGCCGGAACAGGCTGACAAGACGCAACATGCGCTCGGGCGCGACCTCCTGGCCTTCGTACAGGTCGTTGAGCAGCGCGGTGGCATCGATGTCGAGGCCCACATGCCAGCGCCAGGCCTCGTCATCCACTTTCTGGAGCGGCCGGATGGTGACGGCCACACCGAGGAAATGCTGCACCCATTTCTCCAGCACACGGGCCAGCGCTGTCAGGCCGGAGCGCGCGCGTGTCATGGTGAACACCAGGCCGTGGCTCAGGTCGTTGTTGATTTCGTGCGTCAGGTCCAGCAGGAAGCTGTGGCGCTCGCTGGCGGGCCAGTAATCGGGGGCGTTGGCGTCCGTCAGCACCTGCATCGCTATGCTGCGCAGCGGGGCCTTGGCCTCCGCCAGGAAACGCCCGAAGTCGCCGAGTCCGCCGTGGTCATTGAGCATGTCGAGCCGGTCGCGGTCGCCGGCCAGCACCTGACCCTCCTCGGTCGAGATGCGCTGCGGGCGAAACAGCATCTCGGCGGCGCGCACCTCATAGGCATCGGTCACATCGTCCAGCAGGTTGCGAACAATGGCCTGCGCGAGCAGGTCGATAAACAGTGGCGGGATGCTGATGCTGCCGCTGCGGAACAGGCCCAGGTAATAAGCCTCCAGCGTGCCGGCGTCCAGCAGACCGTCGCGAAAGCGCAGGAACAGGCTGTAACTCTCGCGTGCGTCTGCGTCCTGCAGGGCCAGAAGTTGCTCCTCGCTCACAGGCCGCGAAGGCGCGGTCTGCAAGGCGGCGTGCAGCGCCTGCTCAGCCGCGCAGGACTCGGGCAGCAGCGCCAGCTCGGGGCGGCTCAGGAACAGGCGCAGGTAATCGTCGGTGGGCAGCAGCCAGCCGCGCGGGTTGCGCTGGAGCCGGCTGAAACCGCTGGAAGGCCAGAAATCTTGCATGGTGACAATCGTCTCATATCGCCAGGAACTATTGATTTGCTATATTTTCAATAGCTGCTTACGCTTGCCGGCTATGGGCTGAAGCCCGATTTGATGCATGAACTCCAGGAAAAAGGGTTTCTGAAGGGAAATCGACCCGCGGCCAATGTTTTTCGCTTTGCGTACAGTGGGCCATTGACCAGGTGATTCACGCGCCACGGCGCGACTGACGGAGACATGCCATGCACCCTGCCCCGAAGCTGAGCCGCCATCCTTACGCAGCCGGCGCTGCGCTGTTGCTCGCCAGCCTGTGCGCGGGCGCGCTGCAGCCCGCCCATGCACAGTTGCCGACGGTCACCACGCGCACCGAGACCTGGAGCGGCAACGCTCCGCCCAGGGATCGCGAGACCGAGCGCCTGCAGTGGGAGCAGTGGCAACTGCAGCGAGAGCAGCAACGCCGCCAGCTTGAACTGACGCGGCAGCAGGACGCGCAGCTGAGCCCAAGTCAGGAGTCGCCGGGCCAGCGCGCGCTGCGCGAACAGGCCCAGCGCAACGGCACCTGGGTGCCGGCACCGCCCGGACTCAGCGACCAGGAGCGCGCCTGGCGCGACCAGCAGCAGATGCAGCGTGAGCAATGGCGCCAGCAGCGCGAGTTGACCCGCCACGACGATCAGCGCATCCGGCAGGACAGCGAGTCGCTGGGACAGCGTGCGCTGCGTGAACAGGCCGAAAGCCGCCGGCGGCAGGGCCTGCCGTCCAATGGAGACAGGCGCTGAATACTGCGCTCAGGCCGCAGGCCGGGTGCCGCGGTACATCAGTGCCTCTTCTTCGAGCCAGGCTCTGAACAAGGCGAGCACGGTGTTGTCCGACTTTTGCTCGGGGTAGATGAAGTAATAACGCCGGTCGCTGACAAACTCGTGCTTCACGAGTTCGACCAGCCGCCCCTGCTCCAGATCGTCCTCGATCAGGAAGCGCGGAATCAGCGCCAGCCCCTGGCCATGAATGGCCGCTTCGGTGGTGATGGAAAACAGTTCCATGCGCGCGCCGGCCAGGTCGCCCTCCACCGCCAGCCCCAGCGAGGCAAACCACTGGCGCCAGGCGTAGGGCCGGGTGCTCATCTGCAGCAGCGGCAAGCCGTCGAAGTCGGCCGCTTTCAGCATGCGCTTGGTTTTCACCAGCGCCGGACTGCCGACGGCGACGATGCTTTCGTCCATCAGAAAGCAGGACTCGGTGCCAGGCCAGCCGGCCTCCACCGCGCAGATCGCTGCGTCCAGCGCGGTGTCTGCAAACAAAAAAGGCCGGGTGCGCGAGGACAGATGGACGGTGATGTCGG
>JAZKIE010000137.1:4494-7984 GCA_040385025.1 Pseudomonadota bacterium
GTGTCTGCAAACAAAAAAGGCCGGGTGCGCGAGGACAGATGGACGGTGATGTCGGGATGCAGGTGATGAAAGCGCGCCAGCCGCGGCACCAGCCAGCGCGCGGCAAAGGTCGGCACCACGCCGAGCTCCAGCGCACCACCAGCGCCACCGCGTGCCATCATGTCCAGTGTGTCGCGCTCCACATCGTCGAGCCGCGAGCGCACATTGCGCGCATAACTGGCACCGGCCTCGGTCAGCAGAACACCGCGTTTGGTGCGCCGGAACAGCTTGACGCTGAGAAAATCTTCCAGCCCGGCAATCTGGCGGCAGACCGCGCTTTGCGTGACCGAATGCTCCTGCGCGGCCTGTGTGAAACTCTGGTGGCGCGCGGCGGATTCGAACAGCGCCAGCGCCGTGGTGGAAGGAATATTGCGCCGCATGTCAGTTCCTTCAGTCAGTTTTCGGAGTTCGCTTTTTGCACAGATGTGTGACAAATCATGGTTTGCGCCGAAGAACCTTGCATCGTATGCTTGGAGACATCGCAAAATTATTGCCCGCCTGAGTTGCGATTTTCGCACACAGAGCATTCTTTCCCACCTTTGGAGACCTTCATGAGCCCTTCCACCAAAAAAGCCAGCTTCCACTGGGCCGACCCGCTGCTGCTGGACCAGCAACTGAGCGACGACGAACGCATGGTGCGTGAATCGGCGGCCGCCTACTGCCAGGACAAGCTGGCGCCGCGTGTACTTGAGGCCTTCCGCCATGAAAAAACCGACACCGCAATTTTTCGCGAGATGGGTGAGCTGGGCCTGCTGGGCGCGACGATTCCCGAAGCCTATGGCGGCGCCGGCCTGAACTATGTCTGTTACGGCCTGGTGGCGCGCGAAGTCGAACGGGTCGACTCCGGCTACCGCTCGATGATGAGCGTGCAGTCCTCGCTGGTGATGGTGCCTATCAACGAATTCGGCAACGAGGCGACCAAGCAGAAATACCTGCCCAAACTCGCCAGCGGCGAATGGATTGGCTGCTTCGGCCTGACCGAACCGAACCACGGCTCCGACCCGGCCGGCATGCTGACGCGTGCGCGCAAGGTGGCCGGCGGTTATTCACTGACCGGCAACAAGATGTGGATCACCAACAGCCCGATCGCCGACGTGTTTGTGGTCTGGGCCAAGGACGACGAAGGCGCGATCCGCGGCTTTGTGCTCGACAAGGGCAGCAAGGGCCTGAGCACACCGGCCATCCACAGCAAGGTCGGCCTGCGCGCCTCCGTCACCGGCGAAATCGTCATGGACGAGGTGTTCTGCCCCGAGGAAAACGCGTTTCCTGAAGTGCGCGGCCTGAAGGGACCGTTCACCTGCCTGAATTCGGCGCGTTACGGCATCGCCTGGGGCGCGTTGGGCGCGGCCGAAGACTGCTTCGACAAGGCGCGCCAGTACACGCTGGACCGCAAGCAGTTCGGCCGCCCGCTGGCAGCGAACCAGCTGATCCAGAAAAAACTCGCCGACATGCAGACCGAAATCGCGCTGGGCCTGCAGGGCTGCCTGCGCCTGGGCCGCATGAAGGACGAAGGCACGGCCGCGGTAGAGATCACCTCCATCATGAAACGCAACTCCTGCGGCAAGGCGCTGGACATTGCGCGCATGGCGCGTGACATGCTGGGCGGCAACGGCATCAGCGACGAGTTCGGCGTGGCGCGGCACCTGGTCAACCTGGAAGTCGTCAACACCTACGAAGGCACCCACGACGTGCATGCGCTGATCCTGGGCCGCGGCATCACCGGCATCTCGGCCTTCTCCTGAAGCCATGAGTGCCACCGATGTGCGCCCGCCGCCGCTGACCGGTGTGCGGGTGCTGGACCTGTCGCGCGTGCTCGCCGGCCCCTGGGCCGGGCAGTTGCTGGCCGACCTGGGCGCCGATGTAGTCAAGGTCGAAAAACCGGGCGCCGGCGACGACACGCGCGCCTGGGGACCGCCCTACCTGAAGGATGAATCCGGCCGTGACACCACGGAGGCGACCTACTTTCTCTGCGCCAACCGCAACAAGCGCTCCGTCGCCATCGACATCGCCACATCCGAGGGCCAGGCGCAGGTGCACGCACTCGCACAGCAGGCCGATGTGCTGCTGGAAAACTTCAAGGTCGGCGGGCTGCAGCGTTACGGCCTGGACTACGCCAGCCTGAAGCAAGCCAATCCGCGCCTGGTCTATTGCTCGATCACCGGCTTTGGCCAGACCGGGCCGTATGCGGCGCGCGCCGGTTACGACTTTTTGATCCAGGGCATGGGCGGTCTCATGAGTGTGACCGGCCAGCCCGACGGCGAACCCGGTGCCGGGCCGCAGAAGGTGGGCGTGGCGCTGACCGACATCATGACCGGCCTTTACGCGACGATTGCGGTGCAGGCCGCGCTGGCCGAACGCGCGACATCCGGCCTGGGCCAACACATCGACCTGGCGCTGCTGGACGTGCAGATCGCCTGCCTGGCGAACCAGGCGTCCAACTACCTGGCGGGTGGGCTGGTGCCGCGCCGCATGGGCAATGCGCATCCGAACATCGTGCCTTACCAGGCTTTCCCGACAGCCGATGGCGACATCATTCTGGCGGTCGGCAACGATGGCCAGTTCACCAAGTTCTGTGCAGTGACCGGCCATCCCGAGTGGGCCACCGATCCGCGCTTTTCAAGCAACGCCCAGCGCGTGGCGAACCGCGCCGTGCTGGTGCCGCTGCTGCGCCAGGCCACGGTGATGCGCACATCCGCCGACTGGATTGCCGCACTGGAAGCGGCCGGTGTACCCTGCGGACCCATCAATCGCATCGACCAGGTGTTTGCCGACCCGCAGGTGATTGCGCGCGGCCTGCAGATCGACCTGCCGCACCCGCTGGCGGGCAGCGTGCCGCTGGTGGCGAATCCGATCCGCCTGTCCGGTTCGCCAGTGGCCTACCAGCGCCCGCCGCCGCTGCTGGGCGAACACACGGCCGAGGTGCTGGCGCAATGGCTGGGCGGGCCGACAGTGGCCTGAACACCTGCCCCGCAGAACGCAGGGGTTTTCGTAACTACTCAGCTGCTCGGCACCGTTCAGGCTGAGGTCGAAGGGTCCGAGCCGGTGAAAGCTTGCAGGCTTGTTGCGCCTCGAGCAAGCCGGGTCTCGCCCCGGCGGGCGACTCACTTTCTCTTGCGTCGCCAAGAGAAAGTAAGCAAAGAGAAGGCGACCCGATGGTCTGGGTCCTTCCGCTTCGCTCCAGGCAACCTGCGGTGCTCGCCGAAAGCGGGGTCGAGCTCGAACTCGCTGCGCTCAGACAATCGCTCGCCCTGATCCGTTTTCGGCTGCGCTCCTCGGCCCAGCCCGACGGGTGGGGGAAACGAATGCGGATGCGGGGAGGCGAGGACGCGCAAAGCGCGTCCTCGCCGGAGCCCGGTCCCGTACCCGAATCCGGCCCCGCTCCCGATCCCTTCCACCCCACCCTTCTGTATGCGCCGAGGAGCGCAGGGCCAGACGGATCAGGGATCGCGAT
>JAZKIE010000138.1:0-2369 GCA_040385025.1 Pseudomonadota bacterium
TCGCCTTTTTCTTTGCTTACTTTCTTTTTGGCGACGCAAAAAGAAAGTGAGTTGCTGCCGGGCAACCCCCGGCTTGTTGGCTAACCCAAACAGCACGAGCAAACCAACATGGATCCCGGATCAGGTCCGGGATGACAGTCGGCAAGCGCGGAACTCTAGATCTTCCACTTCTCCATCAACTGCGCCGGCCGCAGCGAGTCGTAGCCTTCAAACGGCTGGTGAATCCACGGATTGGTCGGCAAAAATTCCACCGAATAATCAGGCTGGAAGGTCGACACACCCTTGGTCCAGATCACCGCGCTGCGCAGCTCGGTGATGGGCTTGTAATTGTTGCGCAACTGGTCGATCACGGCATTGAGCGTGTGGCCGGTGTCGGCCAGGTCGTCCACCAGCAGCACCCGGCCGGCGATCTCGCCCTGCGGTGTGGTGATGTAACGCGCGATGTCCAGCTTGCCCTGCAGCTTGCCGGCCTCGGCGCGGTAAGAGCTGGTGGACATGATGGCCAGCGGTTTGTCGAAAACGCGCGAGAGGATGTCGCCGGGCCGCATGCCGCCGCGTGCCAGGCACAGGATGGTGTCGAACTCCCAGCCGGACTGGTAGACCTTGAGCGCCAGCTTTTCAATCAGGTTGTGGTACTCGTCATAACTGACGTAAAGGTGTTTGCCGTCTTCGGTCAACATGGGAATTGCTCCTGATTTAATAGCTGCTTGCGCCCGTCTGACATGGGCTACAGGCCGATTTGACTGTTTGCAGATGCGGCTCAGGCGGAAAACGGATCGCGCAGCAAGATGGTGTGGTCGCGGTCCGGGCTGGTCGAAATCATGTGGATGGGCACGCCGGTGACTTCCTCGATGCGTTTGAGGTAGCGCTGGGCCGCCTCGGGCAGCTTGTCGTAGTCGGTGACGCCGACCGTGCTCTGGGTCCAGCCCGGCAGGCTTTCGTAGATCGGCTTGCAGGCGGCAATTTCTTCAGCGCCCATAGGCAGGATGTCGGTGATGCGGCCATCGAGTTCGTAGCCGGTGCACAACTCCAGCGTCTGGATGCCGTCGAGCACGTCGAGCTTGGTGATGCACAGGCCCGACAGGCCGTTGACCTGGGCCGAACGTTTGAGCAGCGCCGCGTCGAACCAGCCGCAGCGCCGGCTGCGACCGGTGGTCACGCCTTTTTCGGCGCCCACAGTGCTCATGTGATAACCCGGCGTGCCCGGTGTTTCCCAGTCGAGCTCGGTCGGGAACGGACCGCCGCCCACACGTGTGCAGTAGGCCTTGGTGATGCCCAGGATGTAGTGCAGCATGCCCGGTCCGACGCCAGCGCCGGCCGCCGCATTGCCGGCCACGCAATTGCTCGACGTCACAAACGGGTAGGTGCCGTGGTCCACGTCGAGCAAGGTGCCCTGCGCGCCTTCGAACAGCAGGTTGGCGCCGTCGGCATTGGCGTCGTTGAGCTCGCGCGAAACGTCGGCCATCATGGGCTTGAGCAGTTCGGCGTGGCGCATGGCCTCGTCGTACACCGGCTGGAATTCAACGGCGGGCGCATTGAGGTAGCCGGTCAGCACGAAGTTGTGCAGGTCCAGCAGCTCGCGCAGCTTGGCGGCAAAACGCTCGGGGTGTTTGAGGTCTTGCACGCGCAAGGCGCGGCGCGCGATCTTGTCTTCATAAGCCGGGCCGATCCCGCGGCCGGTGGTGCCGATCTTCACGGTGCCGCCGGTTTCACGGCGGGTTTCGCGCGCCACGTCGAGCGCCACATGGAAAGGCAGGATCAGCGGGCAGGCTTCGCTGATGCGCAGGCGCGAGCGCACCTCGACACCGGCTTTTTCCAGACCCTCGATTTCCTCGAACAGCTTGGCCGCCGACAGCACCACACCGTTGCCGATGTAACACTTGACGCCAGGGCGCATGATGCCGCTGGGGATCAGGTGCAGCGCGGTCTTGATGCCGTTGATGACCAGTGTGTGGCCGGCGTTGTGGCCGCCCTGAAAACGCACCACCCCCTGCGAGCTTTCGGTCAGCCAGTCCACCAGCTTGCCCTTGCCCTCGTCACCCCACTGGGTACCCACGACCACCACGTTGCGGCCGGCGGTTGCGGCAGTTGTCTTTGTCATCTTCGTTTACTCGTTAAGAATGGATGGGAAATGCGGATGCGACGCGGTGTTTATGCAGCCGCTTTGGCCAGCAGCCTGACCTGCCACTGGCCAGCCAGGCTGACCAGTTCGCGGTCGCAATCGAATTCGTCGACTTCGTGTTCATGGCCGGGCAGCACACAGGCCACGGTTTCGCCGCCGGCGCGTAATTTGGCAATGGCGGCGCGCAGCTCAGCATCTTCGCCCCAGGGCGCACGGATGGCGGGCCGCAACGGTTTGGGCAAGAGCA
>JAZKIE010000139.1:0-2811 GCA_040385025.1 Pseudomonadota bacterium
TTGGCGACGCAAAAAGAAAGTGAGTTGCCGCCGGGCAACCCCCGGCTTGCTGGCGAACTACAAACAAGCGAAGTACTGAGCCAGCGGGCATGGATCCCGGATCAAGTCCGGGATGACAGACTGTGCGATGAATTCGCTATGAATTCAATAGCTACCTACGCAAGTCCGCCATGGGCTGAGACCCAAATCGGTCTCAGGAATGGGAAGCCTTGGCTTTCCGGTAATTCCACCACGGCAACATCGCCCGCAGCGACAACACCTGGCCGCTTTGCGCCTTGTCGCCGCTGTAGCCAGGCACACCGGCCAGCGTGGTCTGCCAGGCGGCGCTTTGCAGCTCCGCCAGCAGGGCCTGCACCGGTGCCTGCGGCAAGGCCGACTTCAGGCAGACCAGGTGATAACGCTCCTGCACCAGCGGCACGAAGTCCAGGCCTTTTTCACGCGCGGCCGCTTCGATGCCGAGTCCGGCGTCGGCGGCGCCGCTGGCGACCGCCTGGGCCACAGCGGTGTGTGATGGCTCCTGGCTGTCGTAGCCGCGCAGGCTGCCGCTGTCCAGCCCGTCCTGCGCCAGCAGCTCATCGAGCAGCACGCGGGTGCCGGTGCCTTCGGCGCGATTCACATAACGCAGGCCGGGCTGCTGCATGTCGGCCAGTTGCCGGATCCGGCGCGGGTTGCCTTTGGCGACGATCAGGCCCTGCTTGCGGTGCGCAAAACCAATCAGCTTGTGCAGACCCGGCTTGAGCAGGTTGCGGTAAGTGCGCGCGGCCAGCGAGCTGCTGCCTGGCCGGTCCAGGGTGTGAAAGCCGGCCATCATGCAGCGCCCGCTGTTGAGCGCGGCAATCGCGTCCACGCTGCCCATGAAACGGATGTCCAGGTGCAGCCGTCGCGCAGCGGCCTCGTCGCGCAGCGCACTCAGCGCGGCGTCATGGCTGGCGTACAGCGTGAGCACATGCGCGTCGTCGTCGAAAGCGGTGGAAAACGCGCGTTCGATGTCGCCGCGCAAGGCCTCGATCTGCGGCGCCAGCCGGGCCTGGGCCTGGCGCTCGGCCCACAGCAGTTTCTCGCCAAACTCGGTGAGTTGGGCGCGCTGGCCCTTGTCCCAGACGATGAGTGTGCGGCCCAGCGTCTGCTCCCACTTCTTGAGCGCCCCCCAGACATGGCGGTAGGACAGGTCCAGCGCGTGGGCGGCCTTGGTGATGGAGCCCTGCTCGCGCACCGCGTGCAGCAGATCCATCAGCGGGTTGCGGATCAGCGCGTCTTTGCCGCGTTCGGGCGACAGCAGGTAGGAGAGTTCGACTTTGTGCATGGCAGGAAGGTGGGTACCGATTATGGGTGCAGCTTGTGCACCGGTCTGCTGCGCCTATGCACACAACTTCATAGCTCGTGATTCCCGATGGCTGCTTGCTGCTGGCGCCCCTAGGATAGGCACTCTTTTTCTTATCTGCATGAACACCTTTTCCGACAGCGTCAGCACCGCTTTTTCGCTGATCGCTTCCTTCGATCCCCTGCTTGGCAGCATTGTGCTCAGGTCGCTGGCCGTCAGCGCCTGCGCCTGCCTGCTGGCCTGCAGTGCCGGCCTGGTGCTCGGCGCCTGGCTGGGCGTGGCGCGTTTTCGCGGGCGTGATGCGGTGCTGACGCTGCTCAACACCTTGCTGGCGCTGCCCTCGGTGGTGGTCGGGCTGGTGGTTTACCTGCTGCTGTCGCGCTCCGGGCCGCTGGGTTTCCTGGGCTGGCTGTTTTCCTTCAAGGCCATGGTGCTGGCGCAGACTGTGCTCGTGTTGCCGGTGGTCACGGCGCTGGTGCGCCAGACCATCGAGGACGCCGACCGCCTGCACGGCGAGCAGTTCCAGTCGCTGGGCGCGGGCAAGGGCATGCGCAGCCTGCTGCTGCTCTGGGACGAGCGTTACACCCTGCTCACGGTGTTGATTGCCGCCTTTGGCCGCGCGATTTCCGAGGTCGGCGCGGTGATGGTGGTGGGCGGCAACATCGACGGCTTCACGCGTGTGATGACGACGGCCATTGCGCTGGAGACCAGCAAGGGCGACCTGCCGCTGGCGCTGGCGCTGGGCCTGCTGCTGCTGGCCGTGGTGCTGCTGCTCAATGTGCTGATCGCGCTGGTGCGGCGCTGGCGTGAGCGTCTCGACGACGACCCGCCGCCCGATGGCGTGAAGCTGCTCGCAGCGCAGCCCCAGGGAGGCGGCGAATGAGCCTGCTGTTTGAACTCCAGGCCGTGGGGGTGAACTACGGCAAGGTGCAGGCACTGAAAGCCTGTGGGCTGAGCATTGAGGCCGGTGAGCGCGTCGCGCTGGTCGGCTCCAACGGCAGCGGTAAAAGCACCTTGCTGCGCACCTTGCACGGCCTGGTGCGGCCCAGCACCGGCAGCCTGCAGGTCCATACCGCGGCACGTCAGGCCATGTTGTTCCAGCACCCCTACATGCTGCGCGCCAGCGCCCAGACCAATGTGGCGCTGGGCCTGTGGCTCAAGGGCGTGGCCTGGAAACAAGCCAAAACCCAGGCGCTGAGTGCGCTGGAGCGCGTCGGCCTGCTGGCGCTGGCGCAGCGCAATGCCAAGGCGCTGTCGGGCGGGCAGCAGCAGCGGCTGGCGCTGGCCCGCGCCTGGGCGCTGCGTCCGGATGTGCTGCTGCTCGATGAACCGACGGCCAGCCTGGACCCGGCTGCCAAACGCGAAGTTGAGGCCCTGATGGCCGAATTTGCGCAGGCCGGCATGACGCTGATCTTCAGCAGCCACAACCTGGGCCAGGTCAAACGCCTGGCCAGCCGCGTGATGTACCTGGAGCAGGGCCGGCTGCTGGC
>JAZKIE010000140.1:0-4887 GCA_040385025.1 Pseudomonadota bacterium
GCTGTCCACTTGACCGCCAGGCCCTCACGGGCTTGAAAAAAACGCCCGCTTCGCAAGGACCGGGCGTTTTGTCTGTGTGGGGCATTCGATGCGACCGATGCTGCCACCCCACCACGCCCACAAAAAAGCCTGCGCATGTCTGTCACGACATGCACAGGCCCTGACCGGCGCAGTTGGGCGCCGGGGCTTCGCACTCAGCCTTTATGATGACCGTGGTGGCCGCCGTGGCCCTTGCCGCCGCGACCCATGCGCTGCGCATCAAACACCTTTTGCTGGTCGGCATTCAAGGCTGCGTAAAAGCTCTTGGTCGCATCACCGCGTTTGACCATGGCCGCGTTCATCTCGGTCATGCGCTGGGTGCGCAGCGCGTTCATTTTGTCAATGCGCTGGGGCGTGGTCAGCTTTTCGAACTCGGCGCGCATCGCCGCGCGGTCGGGCCGCTGGGCCGCATTGCGTGCCTGCGGCTGCAGAGCCGCAGTGTAGGCAGACCATGCACCTTCCTGCGCTGGCGTGATCACCAGTTTGGCCTTGAGTTCGGCCTGGTGCTTGGCGATACGCGCCTGCATCTTGGCCGGGTCATGGCGATGCTGGCCATGGTGGCCGGCTTTGGTGCCCGCTTGGGCGGGCGTGCTTGCAGTTGCAGGCGCGGCGGGTGCCGCAGTTTGTGCCACAGCGGCCAGGCTGGCAGCAGCCATGATGCCGGCCAGAACCAGGGTGTTGACGGATTTCAGGGGTTTGAAGACGGAAGTCATGAGAGCGTCCTTTCGGTTGGAAGACAGGCCTGTTGCCGACATGGCGTCAGGTTGAAGGCAAGTTTGTGCGGCCCATGTAAGGACGCCATGACGCGAGCGTGAGCATCGCGTAAAGTTTTTTGTCCTTGTTGTGCGCAGGTCCTGGTCCTGGTCCGCAGCCGCGTGCTGATGATTAATGGAAAAAGTGCCATCAGCCCGTATCCAGCGCGCGCCGACAGCTATCAAAAAGAGAGCGAAAAGGCTGGCAAGGTACTGGCCAAGGTCGGGCAATTCGGCAGGCAGCCGCGACCGGCGTACCGCGCCAAGGGCGGGCTTCAGCCTGCTATTTTGATCAAAAAAGGCTCTTGGCCCTTTATTGACAGGCGTGAGCAGCTATAAAAATCGTAGCAAATCGAGGCGGCTCAGAACTGGCGCACAAAGCCCAGGCTGTAAAGCCGCTCACGCCCGTCGCCCAGTCGCGTGCGGCCCATGCTGGCGTCGAGTTGCCAGCCTGGCGCCACCTCGGTGCGCAGCCCCAGTTGAAACACCGGCGCGCTCTGCTTTTGCCCAAACCACTCGGCGTGGGCGGTGAAGCGGCCCAGCTCACGCTCTAACGCCAGACCCCAGGTCCGCAGGCTGGGCCCGCCGGGGTTGCGGACCGCGCCGGCATTGACGTGGGCAGCGCCAAGCTCGTGATTGCAACTGAGCAGGCCATTGAGGACGGGTGTGGTGCCCGCCGTGCCGGTGGTTTGTGAGACGCCCACACTTGCGCCCGGATTGCAGCCCCTGTCGCGCGAGGGGCTGAACAGAAACTTGGCTTGCAGCGCGGTGCTGCGGGTGTGCTGGCGACTGTCGCGCGAGAGGCTGGCACCAAGCTCGATGCCGGCGGCGGGAGAGTAGGCGGGCGCCACGGTCCAGCCGCGCACCCCACCGGGCTGGCGCGCGTACCAGGCCTCGACATGGGCGGTGCCCGTCTCGTCCACGCTGGCATCGTCGACATTGAGTGGCCGGCCGGCCTGCGCCTGGCCCGCGAGGCCGGCGGCCAGCAACAACATACAGAGTGACAGGGCCGCACTGTGGTTTCTCATGCGGCTGATTCTAGTGCCGCGACGTTACAAAATGTTCGCGGCTCCTCCCTGCTTGCGCAAGCGTCGGGCTGTTAATTTGCCAGCATGGGATAGTCGGTATAGCCCTTGGCGCCGCCGCCGTAAAAAGTCGCCTTGTCCGGCGTATTGAGCAGCGCGCCGGCCTTGAGCCTTTCCACCAGGTCGGGGTTGGCGATGTAAGGCCGTCCAAAAGCGACCAGGTCGTCACCTTCTGCCACGGCTTTTTCAGCCAGTGCCTTGTCATAACTGTTGTTGACCATCCATGCGCCCTTGCCGCCTGCCCTGCGGTAGGCCTGCTTGAGTGCGGCGTAGTCAAACGGCCGGTCGGCGATCTCGCGCGGCCCGCCTGTGGCGCCTTCAATGATGTGGATGTAGGCCAGATTCAACGTGGCCAGTTGTTTGATCACGTAATCGAACAGCGGCTGCGGGTCCGAGTCGTGCGCATCGTTGGCGGGCGTCACGGGCGACAGGCGGATGCCGGTGCGGCCGCCGCCGACGGCGTCAGTGACGGCGCGCGTCACTTCCAGCAGCAGGCGGGCGCGGTTCTCGATGCTGCCGCCGTAGTCGTCGCTGCGCTGGTTGCTGCCGTCCTTGAGAAACTGGTCGAGCAGGTAGCCGTTGGCGCCATGGATCTCGACACCATCAAAACCAGCGGTTTCGACCGCGTTGCGGGCTGCCGCCTGGTAGGCATGCACGATGCCGGGCAGCTCCTCGGCGTTCAGCGCACGCGGCTCCGAGGTGTCGACAAACGCCGGCGCGCCATCCCTGATCAGCACGGTTTTGGTCTTGGCGGTGATGGCCGAGGGCGCCACCGGCTTGCCGCCGTCCGGCTGCAACTCGGCGTGCGAGACGCGGCCCACATGCCAAAGCTGCACCACGATCTTGCCGCCCTTGTCGTGCACGGCCTGGGTGACTTTTTTCCAGCTGTCGAGTTGCTCCGTGCCATACAGGCCGGGCACATCCGAATAACCCTGGCCCTGGTGGCTGATGGCCGTGGCCTCGGTGATCAGCAGGCCGGCGCTGGCACGCTGTGCGTAGTAGGTTTGCGCGATGTCCGGCGGGATGGCATGGGGGGAGCGGTTGCGCGTCAGCGGCGCCATGACGATGCGGTTGGCGAGTTCAAGGTCGCCCGCTTGGTTGGTGTCGAACAGGGTGGGCATGGGGAAGTCCGTTGTTGTTGGCAAGTTGCTGGAAACAACTTGCAGTGTGCGGCGAGTTGAATTGGCTTGTGCAACACGGGTTGCTGGATTCATGGTACCGGGCCAATTTTTGCCCCTGCTTGCCACAACCCGCGACACGGCGCAGGAGGCCTGTTCGCCGCGCCCCTAGTCGCGCGGCCCGCCGCCCAGCGTGAAATAAAACGTGGCGCCCTGGCCCGGTGCCGACTCGGCCCAGACCTTGCCCCCATGGCGCGTCACGATCCGGTGCACGGTGGCCAGGCCGATGCCGGTGCCTTCAAACTCAGCCACCGTGTGCAGGCGCTGGAAAGCGCCAAACAGTTTTTCCGAATAGGCCATGTCAAAGCCGGCGCCGTTGTCGCGCACCACATACACGTCCTGGCCTTCGCTGCCTGGCTCGCGCCCGAAGCTGATGTGGGTTTGCGGCTGCCCCGCGCTGAACTTCCAGGCATTGCCCAGCAGGTTGTCGAACAGTTGCCGGAGCAGGCGCGCATCGCCCTGAACCTGCATATCGGGCGCGACCTGCAATTGCACCGAACGGCCGGGCTCGCGCTCCCGGTATCCGTTCAACACCTCCTGGGCCAGGGCGCTGAGGTTGACGCTGTCCCAGCGCAAGCTGGTTTTTGAGACCTGGGCCAGCGACAGCAGGGCGTTGATCAGTTCGCCCATCTGCCCGATGCCAGCGCGGATGCGTGACAGGTAGTGCTGGCCGCGTGCACTGGTCATGCCGCCGGCACTGATGTCCCTGGCCAGCAAGCCGCTGAAACCGTCGATGGCCGACAGCGGCGTGCGCAGGTCATGGGACACCGAGTACGAGAAGGCTTCGAGCTCCTGGTTGGCGGCCTCCAGCTGCGCCGTGCGCTCGCGAACACGTTCTTCCAGCTCCGCGTTAAGCCGCAGGATTTCGTCCTGGGCCTGCTTGCGCTCCAGGCGCGAACGCAGGTTGCCGATGCCGAAGGCCAGGTTGTCCGCCAGCTCCTGCAGCAGTTTGACTTCCTCGGGAGTCAGTTTTTCCACAGATGCGGAGTAAAGGCCGAGCAGGCCAAAGGTGCGGCTGGCGTCGCGCAGCGGCAAAAACACAGCGCTGCGGTACCCCTGCTGCAAAGCCCGCTCGCTCCAGTAGAACTGGTTGTCGCCGCGCGTGATGTCCTCGCTGACCTTGACCTCGCCGCTGCGTATGGTTTGTCCGGCCGGCCCGCGGCCCGTGGGCTGCTCGCCGTCCCAGCTCAGCACGATGCTGGACAGGTAACCCGCGTCGTGGCCGGCACGGGCCATGGGCAAAATGCTGCGCGCCTCGTCGTCCTGCGCATAACCGACCCAGGCCATGAGGTAGCCGCCGACATCGACCGCCAGGCGGCAAACCTGCGCCAACAGCTCAGCCTCGTCGTCCATCCGTGTCAAGGCCTCGTTGCAGCGGCTGAGCATTTGCAGCGCCCGGTTGGTGCGCGCCAGCTCCAGGTTCGCCTGCTTGCGCTCGGTGATGTCGCGCGCAGTACCGACGATGCGCTCGACCGCCCCCGCCGCGTTCATGACCGGGTAGGAGTGGTCGCGAATCCAGCGGGTTTCTCCGCCAGCACGAACAATGCGGTATTCAAGCTTGGTGATCTGACCGCGCGCCTGTCCCTGTTTGGCACTGGCCTCAAGCAAGCGGTCTTCCGGGTGGATGGCATCGCGGTAGGACTGCGGTTGCACATACAGGCTCTCCCGGCTGCTGCGCCAGATCACTTCATACGCGGGGCTGATGTACAGAAAACGCCCGCTCACGAAATCCCGGTTGTAAAACACGTCCTCCAGGTTTTCAGCAAGCTCCCGAAAACGCGCCTCGCTGTCGCGCAAGGCTTCTTGCGCGCGCCGGCGTTCGATGGCGATACG
>JAZKIE010000141.1:0-2270 GCA_040385025.1 Pseudomonadota bacterium
TATGCGCCGAGGAGCGCAGGGCCAGACGGATCAGGGCGAGCGATTGTCTGAGCCGCAGGCGAGTTCGAGCTCGACCCCGGCTGGACCGAGCACCGCAGGTTGCCCTCCGCAGCGTCAGCGAAGGAGGGACGCAGACAGCAGGGTCGCCTTTTCTTTGGTGACTTTCTTTTGGCGAAGCAAAAGAAAGTTACTTGCCGCCGGGCAACCCCCGGCCAACAGGCGCAAGCACACCAAACGGGGTCGCCTTTCTTTTCGTTAGGTTTCTTTGGCGAGACAAAGAAAAGTAACTCGCCCGCCGGGGCGAGACCCGGCTTGCAGGCGCACCCCAACAACACGAGTTATTGAACATGGTTCCCGGATCAAGTCCGGGATGACAGGCGGGGAAGTTACCCGCTACCCCGTACCCGTTTCCCCACCCGTCGGGCTGGGCCGAGGAGCGCAGATGGAGGCGGCGTCAAGGGTGGCAGTTGTTTGAGCCGAAGGCGAGTTCTGCCGCCCCCCGCCGGAATCGAGCACCGCAGGTTGCCCCGAAGCGCAGCGCAGGGGACCCAGACCATCGGGTCGCCTTTTCTTTGCTTACTTTCTTTTGGCGAAGCAAAAGAAAGTGAGTTGCCGCCGGGCAACCCCCGGCCAACAGGTGTGGGCACGCCTCAAGGCACGAAGAAGCAAAGATGGACTCCGGATCCCGTCCGGGATGACAAGGCGCGGGAAGATGGAGGATGGCGGAGGATCCCGGCCAGCGAAGCCTGGCCGCCCCGATCAAAGCTTGGTGTCTTGCGTCTCGTCTTCTTCAGAAGGCCAGTCGCGGATATAGGCCTTGAGCATCTTGTTCTCGAAATTCTGGCCATCGACGACCGCCTTGGCCACGTCGTAAAACGAGATCACGCCTTCGAGCACCTTCTTGTTGAGAACCGGCATGTAGCGCGCATGGCGACCCAGCATCATGCGGCGCACCTCGTCGATTTCGGTCTCGGGGGTGCAGGTCAGCGGCGCGTCGTCCATGGCCGTGCGCACCAGGGTGCCGCCAATCTCGCCGCCGTTTTTCACGATGCACAGGATCACTTCCCGGAAGGTCAGCATGCCGACCAGATCGCCATGGTCCATCACGACCAGCGAGCCGATGTCTTTCTCGGCCATGATCTGGGCCGCCTTGGCCAGCGGCTCGTCGGAGTGGACCGTGTACAGGGTGTTGCCTTTGACGCGCAGGATATCAAGGACTTTCATGGGGCGCTCCTTCTGGAATCAGGTTTCCCCCCGGTGCCGCCCAAGGGAATTTCAGTTCAAATATAGCCCACAATGCCCCGGCAGGCCATCCTGATTTGTTTCAGGGTGCTTGCCGTTTTTCGGGCATGTTCCACCCAAGATTACTGGAGATTCCATGTCTGGCTACTCTGACCCGGGCTTTGACACGCTGGCCCTGCATGCCGGCGCCGCACCCGACCCGACCACCGGCGCACGCGCCGTGCCTATCCACCTGACCACTTCCTTCGTTTTCGAATCCAGCGACCATGCGGCCAGCCTGTTCAACCTGGAGCGCGCCGGCCATGTCTATTCGCGCATCAGCAACCCGACCAATGCGGTGCTGGAGCAGCGCGTCGCCGCGCTCGAAGGCGGCATCGGCTCCATCGCCACCGCCAGCGGCCAGGCGGCCTTGCACCTGAGCATCGCTACCTTGATGGGCGCCGGCTCACACATCGTGGCCTCCACCGCGCTGTACGGCGGCTCGCAGAACCTGCTGCACTACACGATGCGGCGTTTCGGCATTGAAACCACTTTCGTCAAGCCTGGCGACATCGCCGGCTGGCGCGCTGCGGTTCGGCCTGAAACCAAGCTGTTTTTCGGCGAAACCGTGGGCAATCCCGGCCTCGACGTTCTGGACATGCCCACAGTCTCGGCGATTGCGCACGAAGCCGGCGTGCCGCTGCTGGTGGACTCGACCCTGACCTCGCCCTGGCTGATCAAGCCCTTCGAGCACGGCGCTGACATCGTGTATCACTCGGCGACCAAGTTTTTGAGTGGCCACGGCACGGTGATTGGCGGCATCGTGGTGGACGGCGGCAGTTTCGACTGGGACAAATCCGGCAAATTCGCCGAACTGAGCCAGGCCTACGACGGTTTTCACAACATGGTGTTCAGCGAGGAAAGCACGGTGGGCGCCTTTTTGCTGCGCGCGCGCCGCGAAGGCCTGCGCGATTTCGGCGCCTGCATGAGCCCGCACACCGCCTGGCTGATCCTGCAGGGCATCGAGACCCTGCCGCTGCGCATGGCGC
>JAZKIE010000142.1:0-3907 GCA_040385025.1 Pseudomonadota bacterium
GCAGCAGGTACCTTCTGAGGGACATGACGCCGCGCGGCGGCGCTTCCGGTGGCAGTGGCTCAGGCATCGGTCTTGAGCAGGTAACCGAGGCCGCGCAGCGTCATCAGCGTCACGCCGGTATGCGCGAGTTTTTTGCGCAGGCGGTACACCACCACCTCAATCGCTTCGTAAGCAACTTCGACCTGACCGGGAAACACCAGGTCAAACAGCCGCTCCTTGGTCACCGCATGCCCTTTTTTCTCAAGCAGGGCCTTGAGCAGCGCCAGCTCACGCGGCGCCAGGTCCAGCACCTGGTCCCGGAAGTAGATCGCCCCGCTCTCCTTTTCATAGCTGATAGCGCCCGCTGTGTAGGGGCTGGAGGCCGATTCGGCTGTGGACCCGGGGCGGCGGCGGTGCAGGGCGCGCAGCCGGGCCTCGAGCTCATCCAGGTCAAACGGTTTGGGCAGGTAGTCGTCGGCCCCGGTGTTCAGCCCGATGATGCGGTCGCCAACCGTGCCGCGCGCGGTCAGGATCAGCACCGGTGTGTCCAGGCCGCCGCGCCTGGCCTGCTCCAGCACCTGCAGGCCGTCCAGCCCCGGCAGGGTCAGGTCCAGCAGGATCACGTCGAAGGGGGACGACTGCCATTTCTCCAGCGCCACCCGCCCGTCGCCACAGGCCTCGATCTGGATGCCGCGGCGCCCCAGCGCGCGGACCAGCGTGGTGCGCATGGCGGCATCGTCCTCGACCAAAAGCAGTTTCATGGGCCGGACATTAGCACTTTCCCCAGTGTCCCGGACAGCCGTTTGACAGCTAAGCGGCGCATGATGGCCGGGTAGACAACACCAAGGAGACATTCATGCGTCGCGATACCTTTCTCAAATCCATGGCTGCCCTGGCGGCGGCCGCTACCCTTCCGCTGCCGGCCCTGGCCTCGGCCAACGTCAAGATGATGATTCCGGCCAACCCCGGCGGCGGCTGGGACACCACGGGCCGCGCCCTCGGCAAGGCATTGCAGGAGTCCGGCGCGGCCTCCACCGTCACTTACGACAACAAGGGCGGTGCCGCCGGCGCGCTGGGGCTCGCGCAGTTCATCAACGGCAGCAAAAACGACCCGAACGCGCTGATGGTCATGGGCGCCGTGATGCTGGGCGGCATCATCACCGGCAAGCCGCCGGTCAACCTGAGCCAGGCCACGCCGGTGGCGCGCATCACCAGCGAATACAACGTGTTTGTGCTGCCCGCCAATTCGCCGTTCAAGACCATGAAGGACCTGGTCGAGCAGCTCAAGAAAGACCCCGGCAGCGTCAAGTGGGGCGGCGGCTCGCGCGGCTCCACCGAGCACATCGCGGCGGCCATGATTGCGCGCGAAGTGGGTGTGGACCCGTCCAAAATCAACTACGTCGCTTTCCGGGGCGGCGGCGAGGCGATTGCGGCCATCCTGGGCGGCAATGTCACGGTAGGCGGCAGTGGTTACAGCGAGTTTGCCGAATACATTGCCAGCGGCAAGATGCGTCCGCTGGCTGTCACGTCGGCCACCCGCCTGAAGGGCGTCAACGTGCCCACGCTCAAGGAGCAGGACATCAACGTGGTGATCGGCAACTGGCGCGGCGTCTACGGCGCACCGGGCATCACCACGGCCCAGCGCAAGGAGCTGACCGACAGGGTGCTCAAGGCGTTGAAGTCCAAGGCCTGGGCCGAGGCGCTGGAGAAAAACAACTGGACACCCGCCGTGCTGACCGGCGCCGACTTCGAGAAGTTTGTGGACGACGACTTTGCCAGCCTGCGCGCGACCATGGTCAAGTCGGGCATGGTTTAAGGGCCAGCCCTCGGTTTTTTTGTCATGGCGGGCCTGACCCGCCATCCATGCCCGCCTGCTGCGGCAGTGGTGCGTGTGGCATGGATCCCGGATCGCGTCCGGGATGACAGCCCTTTATTCCAGTGAGGTCGCCATGACTCCAACTTCCTTTTCCCCGGCGCAAACCCGTTTGCAGGCTCTGGTCGGCGGCGGCGTGCTGCTGCTGGCCGCCGGCCTGGCTTTCGGCGCCATCAGCATTCCCTCGGCCGCCGGGTATGCCGGCGCCGGCCCCAACTTCCTGCCCTGGGTGGTGTCCATCGCCCTCGCGGTGTGCGGCGGTTTCCTGGTGTGGGAGGCGCTGAGTGGCGGCTTTCGCGCCATGGAACCGCCCAGCGACACCGCGCCGGCCTACTGGGCCGGCTTCGCCTGGGTCTCGGCCGGCCTGCTGGCCAACGCGGCGCTGATCACGACCATCGGCTTTATCCTGAGCTGTACCCTGTGTTTTGTGCTGGCGGTCCAGGGCCTGCGCGGCGCTGAGGGCAAGACCGGCATCGAGCCCAAGGTCTGGCTGAAGAACATCGCCATCGGCCTGGCGATTTCGGCGCCGGTGTACTGGGCCTTCACCCAATTTCTGGCGATCAATTTGCCCGGCCTGACTTCCACGGGGTGGCTCTAAATGGATATCTTTCAGCAACTCCTCCAAGGTTTCGCCACTGCCGCCACGCCTATCAATCTGCTCTGGTGTTTTGTCGGCTGCGCATTGGGTACCGCCGTCGGCGTGTTGCCCGGCATAGGTCCCGCCGTCGCGGTGGCCATGCTGCTGCCGATCACCGTCAAGGTCGAGGCCACTGCCTCGATGATCTTTTTTGCCGGCATTTATTACGGCGCCATGTACGGTGGCTCGACCACCTCCATTCTGCTGAACACGCCTGGTGAAACCGCCAGCATGGTGACGGCGATGGAAGGCAACAAGATGGCCAAGAGCGGGCGCGCCGGTGCGGCGCTGGCCACGGCGGCCATCGGCTCGTTTGTGGCCGGCACGATTGCCACCGTGCTGGTCACCTTGTTCGCGCCGGTGGTGGCCGACTTCGCCGTCAAACTCGGCCCGCCCGAATATTTCATGCTGATGCTGCTGGCCTTCACCACCGTGAGCGCGGTGCTCGGTAAAAGTGCGGTGCGCGGTCTCACGGCGCTGTTTGTCGGCCTGGCGGCGGGGCTGGTCGGGCTGGACCAGATCACCGGTCAGGCGCGTTACACCGGTGGTGTGCCCGAGATGCTGGACGGCATAGAGATCGTGCTGGTCGCGGTCGGGCTGTTCGCCGTGGCCGAAGCCATGTATGCGGTGCTGTACGAGGGCCGGGTCGTCGATTCGCAGAACAAGCTCAGCAAGGTGCACATGACGGCCAAAGACTGGCGCCGCTCCTGGCCGGCCTGGCTGCGCGGCACCGCGATTGGCGCACCGTTTGGTTGCATCCCGGCTGGCGGCACCGAGATACCGACCTTCCTGAGTTACGCGACCGAGAAAAAGCTCGCGAAGGACAACACCGAGTTCGGCACCCAAGGCGCGATCGAAGGTGTGGCCGGCCCCGAAGCCGCCAACAACGCCACCGTGACGGCGGCCATGATTCCGCTGCTCACGCTGGGCATCCCGACCTCCAACACCACGGCCATTTTGCTCGGTGCTTTCCAGAACTATGGCATCCAGCCGGGGCCGCAACTGTTCACCAGTTCGTCGGCCCTGGTCTGGGCGTTGATCGCTTCGCTCTACATCGGCAACGTCATGCTGCTGGTGCTGAACCTGCCGCTGGTCGGCCTGTGGGTCAAGCTGCTGAAAATTCCCAAGCCTTACCTGTACGCCGGCATCCTGATTTTTGCGACGGTTGGCGTTTACGGCATGCGCCAGAGCGCGTTTGATTTGTTCCTGCTGTATGGCATCGGGGTGCTGGGTGTGGTGATGCGGCGTTTTGATTTTCCGACCGCGCCGGTGGTGGTCGGCATGATCCTCGGCCCGCTCGCCGAAGCCCAGTTCCGCAACGCCATGTCGATCGGCGAGGGCAGTGCCATGGTGTTTTTGCAGCGGCCCATGTCGGTGACCTTGCTGGTGATTGTGGTGGCGGTGCTGGTGTTGCCGCG
>JAZKIE010000143.1:0-3958 GCA_040385025.1 Pseudomonadota bacterium
TGACCATGGAATACGCTGCCGACAAGTGCGACATCTTTGTGTCCGCCACCGGCAATAAAAACGTGATCACCTATGAACACATGGCGGCCATGAAAGACCAGGCCATCGTTTGCAACATCGGCCACTTCGACAACGAAATTGATGTCGCCGCGCTCGAAAAGTGCAAATGGGAAGAGATCAAGCCGCAAGTCGACCACGTGATCTTCCCGGACGGCAAACGCATCATCCTGCTGGCCAAGGGCCGGCTGGTGAATCTCGGTTGTGGCACTGGCCACCCGAGCTTCGTGATGTCGTCCAGCTTTGCCAACCAGACGATTGCGCAGATCGAGCTGTTCACCAAGCAGGCCGACTATGAAGTGGGCAAGGTTTATGTGCTGCCGAAACACCTGGACGAAAAAGTCGCGCGTCTGCACCTGAAGAAGGTCGGCGCGATGCTGAGCGAACTCAGCGACGAGCAGGCTGCGTACATCGGTGTGTCCAAAGCCGGCCCGTACAAGGCAAATACGTACAGGTATTGATTACAAGCCGTGTCATGCCGGACTCGATCCGGCATCCATGTCTTCCACCCCTGGCGATGCATGTGGCATGGATTGCGGGTCAAGCCCGCAATGACATGCCATGTGGCGTCACTGAAAGCCTCCATGCGCGCTGACTTATTCCTTGTCGACAACGGCCACGCCGCCACCCGCTCCCAGGCCCAGCGCCTGATTGCGTCCGGCGTGCGCTGGCGCGCCGAGGAAAGCGCGCCCTGGAAAAAGGTCGCCAAAAACGGTGACGAAATTCCTGCAGGCGCCGAGATCGAGATTCCCGACACCACCGAAGCCAAGTACATCTCGCGCGGCGGGCTCAAGCTCGAAGGTGCGCTTAAAAGCACGGGGATCAAGGTGATGGGCCTGCGCTGCCTGGACATCGGCCAGTCCACCGGCGGTTTCACTGATTGCCTGTTGCAGCAAGGCGCTGTGCAGGTCGTGGGTGTGGACGTGGGCCATGGCCAGCTGCACCCCAGCCTGCGCGCGGATCCGCGTGTGCTGTGTATCGAAGGAGTCAACGCGCGCTCCATGACTGCTATGGATTTGGTAGCTGGTCCCGCTCATTCGGCGGGGGCTGAGGCCGAGTTTGATGATGAAAGTTTCGACGACGAAGACGTTGAACCGGTAGCGGCCAACTTCGACTTCCTGACTGGCGATTTGTCCTTTATTTCGCTGACGCTGGTGTTGCCGGCGGTGGTACGCCTGCTGAAAACAGGGGGCGACGCCTTGATGCTGGTCAAGCCCCAGTTCGAGCTGCAGCCCGGCCAGATCGGCAAGGGCGGCATTGTGCGTGATGCAGTGCATTTCGAGTTTGTCGAACAACGCCTGCGCGACGCCTGTACCGCGCTTGGCATGGACGTGAAAGCCTGGATGGCATCGCCGATTGAGGGTGGCGACGGCAACCGCGAGTTTTTCATCCACGCGGTCAAGGGCCAGAACAACGCGGGTGAAGACCAGCCACTGCCGGCCGCGCCGCCGCGCAAGGCCGCCAAACGCACACCGCGCAGCGAGCTGCGCGCGATGCATGAGGCCCATGAGGACTCTGAAGAAGCCCACGCCGGCCAGCACGGTCCGGCGCGCGGCAAACGCCGCGACAAAGACGACTGATTTGTTGTACAGCTCTGAAGAACAAGAAAGACCGGTAATGAATCTTCCGATCAGCTTTGAATTTTTTCCGCCCAAGACGCCCGAAGGTGCTGACAAGCTGCGCCTGGCGCGCCAGGCCTTGTATGTGCATCAGCCCGAGTTCTGCTCGGTGACCTTTGGTGCGGGTGGCTCCACCCAGGACGGCACCTTTGGCACCGTCGGTGAAATCCTCAAGGAAGGCGTGGCTGCCGCCTGCCATTTCTCTTGCGTTGGCGCGACCAAGGCGACGGTGCGCGAGCAACTGGCCTCGCTGCAGGCCATGGGCGTCAAACGTCTGGTGGCGCTGCGCGGTGACCTGCCCAGCGGCTACGGCATGGGCGGCGAGTTTCATTACGCCAGCGATCTGGTGGCCTTCATCCGCGAGTTCACCGGCAACGCCTTTCACATCGAAGTGGCGGCCTATCCCGAGATCCATCCGCAGGCCAAGTCGGCCGACGCCGATCTGCAGGCTTTTGCGACCAAGGTCCGGGCCGGCGCCAATTCGGCCATCACGCAATACTTCTTCAACGCCGACGCTTACTTCCGTTTTGTCGATGATGCGCAGAAGATGGGGCTGGACATCCCCGTGGTGCCCGGCATCATGCCGATCACGAGTTCGACGCAGCTGATGCGTTTTTCGGACGCCTGCGGCGCCGAGATTCCGCGCTGGATTCGTTTGCGCCTGCAGGGCTATGGCGACGATACAGCGTCGATCAAGAGCTTCGGCCTCGATGTGATCACCACGCTGTGCGACCAGCTTCGCACGGCGGGCGTGCCCGGCATTCATTTTTACACCATGAATCAAGCCGCTGCGACGACGGAAATCATCCGCCGGTTAAAGGCCTGAAAACAGCAGACCCCATGCACCAGGGCGTCATCAGGTGGGGGATCATGGCAACTGTGCTGGCGCTGTCGGCGTGTACAACACCGCCGCCTGGCGAGCCGTCACCCCCCTCCGACGCCTCAACATCCGGCACCGCTCCCCGCGTACCGGGAAAAATGCCTGCATCCGCGCTGGCCACCCTCCCTGATCCCGCGCCGCTGCCTGCCATGCCGCGAGAAGAGGACGAGCTGCTGGCCGGTGAGGCCCCCAGGGAATTCGAGCAAGGCAAAGCCTCCTGGTACGGCCCGCGCTTCAACGGCAGGCGCACCGCCAGCGGCGAGCGCTACAACATGCATGAGCTGACAGCCGCGCACAAGACATTGCCCTTTGGCACCGTGGTACGCGTACGCAGCCTGGTCAACGGCAAGGAGGTGGATGTGCGCATCACCGACCGTGGTCCCTTCAGCCGTGGTCGCGTGATTGACCTGAGCCGCGCCGCAGCCGAAGCGATTGGCATGCTGGGCCTGGGCGTGAAAGATGTGTTGCTGCTGGTGCCGGAATCCACGCCAGCGGTGGTACAAGCGCCGCCACCGGCCACAAAACGCCCGCGTATCGTCAGGCGGGCGCCGAGCCCGCGTTGACCAGCCCGCGCCTGAGGGCTGTCGGTGCAATAAATCGGCCTGTAGCCCTTATCCAGCTTGCGTAAACAGCTCCTGAATACATAGCGTCTTTATTGCTGAGCAGAAGGCAGCGCCATGCGAAAGCTATAGCCGTGGCGCTCAAAATCCAGCGAATCGTAAAACGCGTGCGCCTTTTCGCGCTTCAGGTTGGATGACAGCGCCAGCTTGTAGCAAGCGCTTTTTCTCGCAATCTCAATCGCATGTTGCATCATGGCTCTGCCGATGCCCTGGCCCTGCACAGCCGGGTCCACCGCAACGTCTTCAACCATCGCGGAAGGCGCACCGAGGTGGCCGAGGTTGTCCATGATGAGCAGGGCAAAAGTGCCGACCACCTGTGTGCCTGTTACCGCGACGTATAACTTGTAGTTGGGGTAACTTGCCATGCGTTCCCAGATACGCCTTGCGTCCGGCAGGCAGAGAACCTTGCCGTCGTCGATGGATGGCTGGGCATAGAGGCGCAGCACAGCAGGCAGATCGGACTCCAGGGCGGGACGAAGGGTCAGTGAATCCTTCATGGCGCTACTGTTCACGGGCATTGTGTCCGGGCGATGACGCGGCCAAAAATCCACCTCACCAGGAACCCTGACGAATCCTTCCTCGTGCCAGCATTGCCCGAATTTACTATAATTTCAGTAATTCCTGAAAATTCAAGAAACCCAAGCCATGAACCTCGCCCCCCTGACCCAGCGTTTTGTCCTTCACTTTGGCGAAATGGGCAGCCGCTGGGGCATCAACCGCACCGTGGGGCAGATTTATGCGCTGCTGTATGTGTCGCCGCGTGCGCTCAATGCCGACGAGAT
>JAZKIE010000144.1:0-3122 GCA_040385025.1 Pseudomonadota bacterium
AGCTGCTGGAAGACCTGTACCGCTACACGCTGCGCGTGCTGGGCGGCCGCGCGCCGGATGCCGACGCCGAGGTCGAATCGCGCAAACGCGAGGCGCTGGCCATGCTGGCCCTGCATGCCGAACCGTTTGAGGCGCACAAGGCGCTGTGGGACACGCTGGACGTCAGTTATTTCATGCGCCACGAGGCTGCCGACATCGCCTGGCACGCGCGCCACCTGTCGCGCCACGTCGGCACGGCCACCTGCGTGGTGCGGGCGCGCCGATCGGCTGGCGGCGAAGGCATGCAGGTGCTGGTCTACACGCCCGACGCGCCCGACCTGTTTGCCCGCATCTGCGGCTATTTCGAAGAAGCCGGCCTGAGTATTCTGGACGCCAAGGTGCACACGGCAAAACCCCACAAAGGCTCGCCTGGTTATGCACTGGACACCTTCCAGGTGGTCAGCCCGACCCTGGCCGAGCACTACCGCGAGCTGGTGGCCATGGTCGAGGCCGACCTGGACCGCACGATCGAAGAAAACAAGCCGCTGCCGCCACCCGGCAAGGGCCGGGTGTCGCGCCGGGTCAAGAGTTTCCCGATTGCGCCGCGTGTTGACCTGCGGCCTGACGAAAAAGGCCAGCGCTGGCTGCTCAGCGTCTCGGCCAGCGACCGGGTCGGCCTGCTGTACTCGATTGCCCGCGTGCTGGCGCATCACCGCATCAACCTGCAGCTCGCCAAGGTCACCACCCTGGGCGAACGGGTGGAAGACACCTTCCTCATTGACGGTCCGGAACTGCAGCAAAACAAGGCGCAAATCGCCATCGAGACCGAAATCCTGCAAGCGCTGGCAGCCTGACAGCGCTGCCGGGCTCCCTGCGGATTGGCCCTGTTCATGACCCGCAGGCGACTTTTTATTTTATTATTTATACATATAAATCAATAAGTTAAACGCAATACTTAAAGTTACACCTTATCACTGTTTAAAGCTTGCAGCAGGCGCCTGGAGGCAGACAATGAGCGAAGGCCGCACCGGCATTCAAGAAATGCGACGGGTCCGGCCACCGAACATTCAAGCTCAAGGAGACCACCGTGCATGTCCAGACACAAACCCTTTTAAACCGCGAACAGCAGCTTCACGCCTCGGGTGAATGCGACGACGATGGCCGGCCGCTGGCGAGGCAAATCTTTTTTGAACCCGACAACTGGCTGGTGCCCGAAATTTATAGCGAGCTGCTGGCCACCCACGCCGCCTGGCTGGCCGAGCGGCCTGAGCAGGTGGTGCTGGTTTCAGGGCACAGTTACGGCACCGGCAGCCACCGCTTCTTCTGGCTGATGGGCGACCGGCGCGCGATTGCGGTTCGGTCGGCCTTGATGAAGGCCGGCGCCGGGCCCAAGCAGGTGCTGATCCAGAGCCGGGGCGCGGCCCGTCCGCTGATCGAGATGGCCGGCGAGGAAGTCGCACAATACCGGCGCCGCGTCACGCTGGACTACCTGGACGCGCATGCTGTGACCACCTCGCCCCTGCCGCCGGAAGGCTCGGCGGACTGGTGGCGCTCGGTCTTCGGCTCCGGCGGCAAGGCCAGGTTGCCGGCCGACCTCCCTGCGTCGCAGGGCGGCTGAAGCCCCGCGACAGCGTTAGTCGTCTTCGGACGCGTCCAGTCCCGGAAACAGCACCTCGGTGAAGCCGAACTGCGTGAGGTCGCGGATACGCATGGGATACAGCTTGCCGATCAGATGGTCACACTCGTGCTGCACCACCCGGGCGTGAAAGCCGTCCACCGTGCGGTCTATCGGGTCGCCATAGGGGTCAACACCGGTGTAACGGATACGTGAATAACGCGGCACCAGCCCGCGCAAGCCTGGCACCGAGAGGCAGCCTTCCCAGCCGTCTTCCTCATCGTCCGACAGCGGCGTGATCACCGGATTCAGCAGCACCGTGCGCGGCACCAGCGGCGCGTCCGGGTAACGCGGGTTCACCGCGTCGGTGCCGAAAATGACCAACTGCAGGTCCACGCCGATCTGCGGCGCCGCCAGGCCAGCGCCGTTGACCGAACGCATGGTGTCGAACATGTCAGACACCAGCAAATGAATCTCGTCGGTGTCGAATTCGGTCACGGGCGGGGCGATGCGCAGCAGGCGCGGATCGCCCATTTTGAGAATCTCGCGAATGGTCATGGAAGTGTGAAAGTGACGCCAAAACCGCAAGCATACAGAGGACGCGCGCCGCACACGGCAAAATGCGTCATGCCCCAGCCCCTGTCACCGCCGCCAGCCGCCGTCCGTGCGCCCCTGCCCGCCGTCGCACGCTGGTTGTTACTGGCGCTGGCGGTCTTGAGCCTGGCACTCGGGCTGATCGGCATCTTCATGCCGGTCCTGCCAACCGTGCCCTTTGTCCTGCTCGCGGCCTGGGCCGCCGGACGCAGTTCGCCGCGTTTGCTGGCCTGGCTGGAAAACCACCCCAGTTTCGGGCCCATGCTGGTGGACTGGCGGCAAGGCGGCGTGGTTGGCAGGCGCGCCAAGCGGCTGGCGACCCTGACCATGAGCGGCAGTGCGGTCCTGATGTTTTTCACCATGCCAAAACGCTGGATGGCCTTGCTGCTGATCGCCGGCATGGCCTGCGTGCTGGTGTGGTTGTGGCGGCGGCCGGAAAAAGTCCCCCAGGCTGGCATTCCGCCCGCCTGAGGCACGGCTAGCTCTGAGGCGCTTCCAGCAAAAGCAGCAGGCCTGCCTCGTCGATCACGCTGACGCCCAGCTCCTGCGCCTTGGTCAGTTTGCTGCCGGCCTCGGTACCGGCCACCACGTAATCGGTCTTTTTGCTGACCGAGCCCGCCACCTTGCCGCCGGCGGCCTCCACCCGGTCTTTGGCCTCGTCGCGACTCAGTGTCGGCAGGGTACCAGTGATGACAAAGGTCTTGCCGGACAGCGGCTGCGGCGCGCGCGCGGCCGGCTCGCCTTCGGCCCAGGTCACGCCACAGGCACGCAACTGCTCGACGACTTCGCGGTTGTGCGCTTGGTCGAAGAAAGTGCGGATGCTGGTGGCGACGATGGGGCCGACGTCATTGACTTCAAGCAACTGCGCCTCGGTCGCATCCATGATCGCGTCCAGCTTGCCGAAATGGCGCGCCAGTTCCTTGGCCGTGGCTTC
>JAZKIE010000145.1:0-5127 GCA_040385025.1 Pseudomonadota bacterium
GTGAAGCGTTCGCCTTCGGTAATGTTGATGATCACCGAAATATCCTGCTTGTTCGGCGAAATGGCCACCTGGGTGGAGTCGACCTTGAACTCGAGGTAACCCCGTGTCAGGTAGTAGGAGCGCAGGGTTTCGATATCGGCGTTGAGTTTGACGCGCGAATACTGATTGGATTTGGTGTACCAGCTGAGCCATCCGCCGGTGTTCAGGTCAAACAGTCCGCGCAATGTGGACTCGCTGAACACCTTGTTGCCGACGATGCGGATTTCCTTGATTTTGGCGACATCGCCTTCAATCACGCTGAAAGTCACGTTGACGCGGTTGCGTTCGATCGGGGTGACCGTTGTCAGCACCTCGGCGCCGTACAGGCTGCGGTTGATGTATTGGCGTTTGAGCTCCTGCTCGGCGCGGTCCGCCAATGCCTTGTCAAAAGGCCTGCCGTCGGCCAGCCCGATATCGCGCAAGGCCTTTTTCAGGACCTCTTTGTCAAATTCCTTGGCACCGACAAAGTCCACATCGGCCACAGTCGGCCGTTCTTCCACAATCACCACCAGCACATCGCCGCTGACTTCCAGCCGTACGTCCTTGAAGAGGCCCAGCCCGAACAGCGCGCGGATGGCACTGGAGCCCTTCTCGTCGTTGTAGGTCTCGCCAACCCGAAACGGCAGCGAAGCAAAAATGGTCCCAGGCTCCACACGCTGCAGACCTTCAACCCGGATATCGCGAACGGTGAAGGGATCCACAGCCCACGCTGCCTGCGCGATCAGAAAGCTGGCCACCATCGCGGTTACGCTGCGGAGCTTGAATCGTTTGATTTGTTTTTGCATGAAAAATATGGAATTAACCCAAAAGCCGGGTGACATCGTTAAAGAGGGCAACAGACATCATGCCCAGCAGGATGGCAACGCCACCGCGCTGCAACCGGCCCATCCAGGCGTCAGATACGCTCTTGCCGGTTATCGCCTCCCAAAGATAATACATCAGGTGCCCACCGTCCAGAACCGGCAGCGGCAGTAAATTGAGCACGCCCAGACTGACGCTGATCAGTGCCAGAAACAGCAGGTAAGCGCTCCAGCCTATGCTGGCCGACTTGCCTGCATAGTCCGCAATCGTCAGCGGCCCGCTGAGGTTTTTCAGGGATGCCTCGCCGATCAGCATCTTGCCCATCATCTTGAGCGTCAGCACCGACACCTCCCAGGTACGTACTGCGCCGTTCCACAAGCCATCCAGCGGCCCATAACGCACGGTGACCATGGCCGGCGGCGTGCCGACGTAAGCCCCAATACGCCCTATCGACTGATCGCCCTCCTGGCGGATCTCCGGCGCGACCTGCAATTGCAGGGCCTGCCCGTCCCGCAGAATCTGCCAGGTCTGGACGCCTTTGGAGGCGCGTATGGTTTCGCGCAGTTGCTGGCCGTCAACCATGGGCCGTTCGCCGATGCGCTGCACCACGTCATCGGTGCGCAAGCCTGATTTTTCAGCGGCACCGCCCGGCATGACCTCGCCAATCACAGCCTGCGTCCAGGGACCGAGAATGCCGATTTTCCTGAACAGCTGGGCATCGGCATCCGCGGCATTGAGCTGTCCCAAGGGCAGAAGCACGCTGCGTGTTGCCGTGACCCCGCCACCCGTGGACTCGCCAACGCCGTCGGTGACCTGTAGCCGCACGTCGCGTCCACCCAGGGCCGCACGGGTCAGGCGCCAGCGCAGGTCCTCAAAGGAGCGCACCTCTTCCAGCGCCTCATCTTCAAAGGCGGCCTGCTGCACGCGTTCGCCCCCACGCAGACCGGCGCGCTCGGCGATGGAACCGGCGACCGGACTGGCCAGCACTGCCTGAGGCTCCTGCATGCCGCTCCAGTTGACGATGGCGTACAAGACGATGGCCAGCAGCAGGTTGGCTGCCGGACCGGCCGCCACAATGGCCGCACGCGCGCCCAGCGGACGGTTGTTGAAAGCCAGATGACGTTCCGCCGGATCGACCGGGCCCTCGCGCTCGTCCAGCATCTTGACGTAGCCGCCCAGCGGCAACATGCCGATGGAAAACTCGGTGGGCCGGTTCTTCAGCCGCCAGCTGTAGATCGGTTTGCCAAAACCCACCGAGAACTTCAGCACCTTGACGCCGCAGGCGACAGCCACGCGGTAATGCCCATATTCGTGGATAGCGATCAGGATGCCCAGTGCAACAACAAAGGCGACCAAGGTCAGCATGGCAATACTCCGGTCAGGTGGTCAGTTTGGCGGCCAGGCTGGTCGCCACCGCGCGCGACTGCTCGTCCAGCGCCAGCAGATCCGCTATGCCGTGAATACGGGATGCAGAAACCGCATCGAGCGTCGCGCGGTTTACCGCATGAATCTGGTCAAAGCGTATCCGTTTTTCAAGAAAGGCAGCGACGGCCACTTCATTGGCCGCATTGAGCACCGCCGTCGTGCCTGCGGGCGCGTCAAGCACCTCCCAGGCCAGCGGCAGACCGGGAAACAGGGCGTCGTCCGGCACCGAGAACGTCATGGTGGCCAGCGCGCGGAAGTCCAGGGCCTGGGCCCCCGAGCTGATGCGCCCCGGCCAGGCCAGGCCATAGGCAATCGGCACCCGCATGTCGGGCGTGCCGAGCTGGGCCACCACCGAGGTATCGCGGTACTGCACCATCGAATGGATGATGCTCTGCGGATGGATCACCACCTCGATCTGCGCTGGCGCCAGCCCGAACAAATAACGCGCCTCGATCACTTCGAGCGCCTTGTTCATCATGGTGGCGGAGTCCACCGAAATCTTCCGGCCCATGACCCAATTCGGATGGGCGCAGGCCTCGTCCGGCGTGACATCGCGCAGGCTGGCCGGCGCACGCGTGCGGAACGGCCCGCCGGAGGCCGTCAGGATGATCTTGTCGATGCGCTCGGCCCAAGCCGCCGGATCTTCGGGCAGGGACTGAAAGATGGCGGAATGTTCACTGTCGATGGGCAGCAGCTGGGCGCCACCCTCACGCACCGCCTGCATGAAGACCTCGCCACCGACCACGAGGGCCTCCTTGTTGGCCAGCAGCAGCCGTTTGCCGGCACATGCGGCCGCCATGCAGGCGCCCAGGCCCGCGGCACCCACGATGGCCGCCATCACGATGTCCACACGCTCGTCGGAGGCTATGGTTTCGAGAGCATTCGCTTCAAGAAGGACATGGGTTGGAAGCCCATTTGCCTTTAATTTTTCAGCCAGATCGCGGCCATGCGGCGCGCTCGCCATGACGGCGTAAGTCGGCCTGAAACGCAGGCATTGCGCCAGCATCAGTTCGGTCTGGGTGGACGCGCTGAGCGCGAACACCTCAAAGCGGTCGGGATGGCCGGCAATCACGTCCAGCGTATTGACCCCGACCGATCCGGTCGAGCCCAGGACAGTAACCCGTTGTTTCTGCAATGTCATGGGCAGGTGCTCAGACCGTCACCAGCATCAGGGCCAGCGGCAGCACCGGTACCAGCGCATCGACCCGGTCCAGCACGCCGCCGTGGCCAGGCAACAGACCACTGGAATCCTTGGCGCCTGCGCTGCGCTTGACCAGGGACTCGACCAGGTCGCCGACCACACTGAAGGCGGCCAGAAAAATCATGGCCAGCAGGGTCACCGGCAGGCCGTACTGCGCGGCCAACCGCGCGTACAGGCTTTGCCCGGTGCTGTCCAGCACCACCCAGGCGATGCACAGTACCAGCACGCCCACCATGCCGCCCCAGACCCCCTCCCAGCTCTTGCCGGGACTGATGGCCGGCGCAAGCTTGCCCTTGCTGAAACGCCCGCCCAGGCCCTTGCCGGCAAAGTAGGCGCCAATGTCGGCAACCCAAACCAGCAGCAGCAGCGACAACAGAAACTCGATGCCGATGAAGCGCGCCTGCGCCACCGCCAGCCAGGCCAGCCACAGCGCCAGCACGCCCACCACCAGACGCAGTGTTCGCGGAATGCGCGGCCAACCGGCCACGCCACTGCGCAGCAGCCAGGCGCCGACCAGGACCCAGGCCGCGCCAGCCAGCCGCCACAGCAGCGGCAAGGGCTGATTGAGCATGCCGAGATCCCAGGACATGGCGCACAGCACCACACAGGCGAAACCGGCCACCAGCGAGGCGATGGGCCCATAGCCGTTCAGGCGGCCCCACTCCCAGGCGCCGGCGGCGATCAGCACCATGGCGACGGCACAAAATGGAAGGGGCGTCGGGTAAAAAAGCGCCGGCAGCAAAATGGCCAGCAGCACGATGGCGGTGATCACACGTTGCTTGAGCATCAGGCTACCTTCACGGTGGATTTTTGGGGGCCGGAGGCTAGTTGGCCAGAGGTTTTGCCGAAACGCCGCTCCCGGCCGGCATACACCGCGATCGCTTCATCAAGCGCAGCATCATCGAAATCGGGCCAGAGTTTGTCGGAAAAATGCAGCTCGGAATACGCCGCCTGCCAGAGCAAAAAGTTGCTGATGCGTAATTCACCGCCAGTGCGTATCACCAGGTCCGGGTCCGGCACATGGGCCAGCGCCAGGGCGCGGTCCAGCGTCATCTCGGTGATTTCCTGGCCACTGGCGGCCAGCGTGCGCGCAGCCTGGGCAATGTCCCAGCGTCCACCGTAGTTGAAACACACGTTGAGGACCAGGCTGCTGTTGCCTGCCGTCGCCGCCTCGGCCTGCGCCAGCCCGGCCATGACCTTGTCGGAGAGCTGCTGCCGCTCGCCGACAAAATGCAGTTGCACGCCGTTGGCCTTGAGCGATGGCACCTCGCGCGCCAGCGACAGCGCCAGCAACTCCATCAGGCCCGAGACTTCTTCGGCGGGACGGTTCCAGTTCTCGGATGAAAAAGCAAACACCGTCAGCACGCCGATGCCGCGCGCCATGCAGGCCTTGACGCAGCGGCTCAGGGCGCTCACACCCTGCTGATGGCCGGCCACACGCGGCAAAAAGCGTTTGGTGGCCCAACGGCCATTGCCATCCATCACGATGGCAACGTGGTGGGGAACCGGGGTCGGAATCGGTGGGGCCATGTCAGCAGTCAGCGCCTGCGCGCAGATCAGACGGCCATGATGTCTTGTTCCTTGCCCGCGACCAGCTTGTCGACATCTGCAATAAAACGGTCGGTGGACTTCTGGACCTCATCATGGGCGCGGCGCTCATC
>JAZKIE010000146.1:0-3159 GCA_040385025.1 Pseudomonadota bacterium
AGGTTGTCCTTGGCCCGCTCCACCTCGGCGTCGGCGTTGTGCAGCGCCTTGATGATGGACATGCCGAACAGCGGAACAATCGCCACGACCACCAGCATGACAATACGCGCGCGCAAACTGATCCTGGCCTTCATGGTGCTTTCAGCTATGTTGATGGACCCGACTGTAAGTCACCCGGCGATCAGGCAAGCAAAGAAAGCTCTGGCACGCGAGAGGCCGGGCCGCGAGCCCCATAGACACTCAAACCGTCGCGATGGACTCGTTGACGCGGAGCCAGTAGTGCTGCAGACGGTTTAATTTTTCGGTGAAGTCACCAAAATCAATGGGCTTGCGGACAAACCCGTTGGCGCCGCTTTGATAACAGGCAATGATGTCGGACTGCTCGCTGGACGAGGTCAGCATGACCACTGGCACCAGGGCGGTGAGCGGGTTGGCGCGCACGCTGCGCAGAACGTCCAGGCCCGACAGCTTGGGCAGCTTCATGTCCAGCAGGATGAAGGCCGGTTGCTTGTGGGTGTCACGGCCCGCATGTGCGCCCTGGCCAAACAAATAGTCGAGCGCCTCGGCGCCATCACGCGCCGTGACGATGGCGGTGTCCGCGCCTTGCTCCTGCAGCGTCAGCACAGTCAGTTCCAGGTGGTCGGGGTTGTCTTCAACTACAAGAATCGGGTTGTCGTTCATAAGACCTTCACTGCACTGCTTGTCCCTTGTTTGCTCTCTGTTTATCTTTTATTGTCATTTTCATCAGCTTTGTCATATTACAGAAGTTAACAAACTTGTCCAGCCGTAATTCTGCTTAATGCTCTTTTAGGCCCCCTTCACCCACCACAGCCTGCCCTCCGTTCACCAGCGCGGCACCGCTTCATCCTTCAACTGGCTGCGCAACTCGGCATAGTCCGGCACCACGGTGCGCACCGTATCCCAGAAGCGGGGGCTGTGATCCATCACACGCAAATGGCTCAACTCATGGACCACCACATAGTCAATCACCGACATTCTGAAATGAATCAAGCGCCAGTTCAGCCGTATCGCCCCGTCGGCGCTGGCGCTGCCCCAGCGGGTGCCTGCACTGCTCAGGCTGAGTTTGCGCCATTGCACGCCCAAATGCGGGGCAAAGTGGTTCAGGCGCTGGGTAAAAATTTGTTTAGCCTGCCGCATCAGCCAGGCTTGCACCGAGTCGCGTATCTGCTCGGCCGTGGCATCGTGTGCCAGGCCGATGTGCAGGGTTTTCTGCGGGGCGGCGGGATCGCCGGCAGCGTCGGCGGGCTTGAGTTCGCCGCCGATGCCGCCGAAGGCGTGGCGCGGATCAATCACCAGCGTCACCGTCTCGCCAAGAAAAGGCAGCGTCGCGCCGTCGCGCCACTCGATGCGGGCGGCTTCCAGCCGGTCGTGCCGAGCGCGGGTCTCCTGCAGCTTGGCCACGATCCAGCCGGTTTTTTCCTGCACGGCCTTGTCGATTTCATACAGCGGCACCCATTTGGGCGCACTGACCACCAGCCCCTCGGCGCCCACCGAAAAGCCGATGGTGCGGCGCTTGCCACGCCGAAACTGGTAGGCCACGACCGTGTCACCGAGCAGCGCTTCGCGCGTGGCCGCCGGGTGGCGGTAGGTGGCCGGTGCCAGCACCTGCGTCAGGGTCTGTGCCGGACGCAAGTCCACCGGGCCGACAGTTGCTACTGTTTCAATAGCAGATTTTTCAGGTGGAATATGGGCTGGAGGCCGATCTGGCTTGATTTTTCCGCTCTTGCGGGGCCGGGCAGCCACCGGCGCTGGAATCTCCGTGCCAAACAGGTCAAGCGTGAACTGGAGTAGCCGTTGCATGCACTCAGTTTAGCGCCGCAGCCTGAAGGGCTGCTCTCAGAAGCGAGTTGTCGCGGTCTCGGGGTAGGCTTCGGGGTCCAGCCGACGCATCTCGGCCTCAATCCAGGCCTGGACTTCCTGCATCAGCTCTTCGGGCTTGCGGCCGACGCTGCTGATCGGCTTGCCAATCGAGATGTCCACGATGCCGGGCCTCTTGATGAAGGCCTTGCGTGGCCAGCACTTGGCCGAGGTCACGGCAATCGGGATCACCGGCGCGCCGGTTTCAATCGCCAGCCGCGTGCCGCCGGTTTTGTAGACGCCCTGCTGACCGCGTTCTATGCGCGTACCCTCGGGAAACATGATGACCCAGACGCCCTGGCTCATGAGCCGGCGACCCTGCTCGACCACCTTGTTGAAGGCCTGGGCGCGCTGGCTGCGGTCGATGTGGATCATGTCCATGCGGGCCATGGCCCAGCCGAAAAACGGCACGTAGAGCAGCTCTTTCTTGAACACATAGGCCAGCGGGTGCGGCATCAGCGTCGGCATGGAAAAGGTCTCCCAGGTGCTCTGGTGCTTGAGCAGCAGCACGGCGGCGCTGGTCTCGCCGGTCGGCAGGTTTTCCATGCCGGTGACCCGGTTCTGAATGCCCAAGATCACGGTGCCGCCGCTGACGGCCACGCGCAGCCAGCCAGCGCACATCCAGTAAATCTGGGTGCTGCTGCCAAACAGCGAAAAGATCAGGACAGCGAGTCCCCACGGAATCACGGTGACAGTCATCCACAAAAGATGCAGGATGGAGCGGATCAGGGGCATGGTGCGTCTTCTCAATGAAATTTAATGTGTTTAAAGCCACTGGCCCTTGTGCACGGGCAGGGTCTGCTCTCTTTTTTATATCGCCACCTGGAGGGGCAGCGCACTGCGCTCGAGAATGAAGTCGACAAACGCGGCCAGGTCGGCGTGCAGCCGTGTGCCTTCCGGCAGGCCGTCCGGCTGGCCACCGCCCTTCCAGGCCGACGACTTGCCGGTCAGCACCAGGTGCGGCTCGCAACCGGCGGCGGCGCCGGCCAGCAGGTCGCGCACCGAGTCGCCGGCGGTCGGCACGCCCTTGAGTGGCACACCAAAACGCGCACCGATCTGCTCGAACAGGCCGGGCAGCGGCTTGCGGCAGGTGCAGCTTTCTTCCGGGCTGTGCGGGCAATAAAACACCGCGTCAATGCGCCCGCCCTGCGCAGCCAGCAACTTGTGCATCTTGGCGTGCATGGCGTTGAGTGAGGCCACGTCAAACAGGCCGCGGCCCAGTCCCGACTGGTTCGACGCAATCACCACATGCCAGCCCGCGTGCGTGAGCCGGGCGATGGC
>JAZKIE010000147.1:0-3578 GCA_040385025.1 Pseudomonadota bacterium
GCGCGCAGCACTGTGGCCAGGGTGTCATTGAGCTGTTTCACTATTGAAGCAGGCATGCCGGCCGGGCCAACCACGCCGTACCACTGCTGCGCATCAAAACCCTTGAAGCCGGATTCGTCCAGTGTTGGCAGGTCCTTGAACTGCGGATGGCGCTGCAGGCCGGTCACGGCCAGCGGACGCACCCGGCCCGAGCGGATGTGCGGCACCGCAGCGGCCAGGCCCGGGAACATGGCCTGGGTTTGGCCGCCAATCAAATCGGTAAACGCTGGCGCAATGCCCCGGTAGGGAATGTGCACCATGAAAGAATTGATTTGTTGCTTGAACAACTCCATGGTCAGGTGGGTCAGGGACCCCTGTCCGGCTGAGCCGTAGCTCACCTTGCCGGGGTTCTTTTTGACATAGTCAATGAATTCCCGGATGTTGTTCACGGGCAGCGAGGCATTGACCACCAGCACATTGGGTGTGCCGCCAATCATGCCGACAGGCGTGAAATCCTTGATGGCATCGTAGGGCAGCTTGCGGGTGGCCGGGCTGGTGCCGTGTGTCGCCACATAACCCTGCAGCAGGGTGTAGCCGTCGGGTGCAGCACGCGCTGCCGCCTGGCAGGCGATCACGCCGCCACCGCCGCCCTGGTTGTCCACCACAAAACTTTGTTTCAGCAGGTTGCCCCAGCGCTCGGTCACGGTACGGCCGACCATGTCGCTGCCGCCGCCGGCCGACACCGGCACGATGTAGCGAATGGACTTGGACGGGTAAGCCGCCTGTGCGCGGGAAAGGGCGGGCAGGCCCAGCAGCGCGGGCGCTGCCTGAAGAAGGGTGCGTCGTTTCATGGTGTGTCTCCGGGGTGGTTTTTATAAAGCGGGTCAAAAATCAGGGCGCTGGTGCTGCATCGACCAGGCGCCGGAAGGCGTCACTCACATGGTGGGCCATCAGGGTTTCGCAGCGCTGTGGATCGCCGTCACGCACGGCCTGGACGATCTCCAGGTGTTCGGCAATCGAGGCCTGCATGCCGTAGTCGTGCGACAGGTTTTTCAGGCGCGACAGGTGCAGCTTTTGCACAATGCCGCGGTAGCTGTCGGCCAGGGCCTGGTTGCCGGTGGCTTCGATCAGCGCCCAGTGAAAACGCAGGTTTTCGCTGTAATAACGCTGGACCTCATGGCGGCTTGCGGCGTCTTGCATGGTGCGTGCGGCGTCTTCCAGCACCTTCAGCAACGCAGTTTTCGGGGCAGCGCTTAATTGCGCTGCCTGCCGTCCGGCAAAACCGTCGAGCAGGCTGCGCATCTGGTACAGGTCGCGGATTTCGGGTGCGTCGAGCTGGCGCACAAACACGCCCGCATGTTTGCGCGCGACAACCAGGCCCGAGCTTTCCAGCTCGCGCAGCGCTTCGCGCACCGGTACGCGGGACACGCCCAGGCGCGCGGCGACATCGGGCTCGTTGATGCGTTGGCCGGGAACCAGCACACCCTTGAGGATCATCGACAACATGTCGCCCTTGACCAGTTTGGCCAGCGAGGTGTCACGCACGTCGTTGAATCGGTCGGCAGAAGATTCGGTGAGCCAGGGCAGCATGGTGTCTGATTTGAAGTTCGATATATCGTATACGAAAATGCCCACCAAAAAGACCATCCGCCGCGATCATGCGGGATGGCTTGGAAAGAAGACGCAGCGGAGGAGGGAGAGGGCGGAAGGGAGGGAGGCGCCTCAGGGCAGGCGTTTGTCGTCGCGTATTTCACGCACTTCCACATCGACCACATCGGCTTCGCGCGCCGGGGGCGTGCCCCTGGGGCCTGGCCAGAAATTGTCCGGTGAAACCTTCTGGAAGCGCCCGAACACCATGGGCTGGGGCTTCTTGCCGGTGATCAGCGCCTTGAGCAAGCCCAGCGTTATCAGGACCAGGCTGGCGGCCAGCAGGCTGACAGCAAAAATCGCCGCAAATAGCCAGAGGACGAGACGCAAGGCGAAACGCAGAACGCGGCTGATGAAAGAAGGCAAGTGTTGTTCCCGATAAAGACCAGTTCGATTCATGTGCGGCCGAATGCTTGCACTTCAAGTCAGGCGGCAGCACGCATCAGGGCAATCACAGCCCGTCGGCGGCGCCCAGTTTATATCGCCAGCAAGTCGAGCTGGTGTTTCAGTGCATCTGGAATTGTCAGGCCGGACAACATGGCCTGTTGTTCCAGGCTGCTTCTTCGTGCGCCCGCCAGGCGCACGCCGTCGTCGAGCAGCATCTCGCTGATCAGTGTTTCCATGCGTTCGTAGTAGGCATCGCTTCCAGCCAGTGCGCCGGGGTCGATCACCACAAAGGCCTGGCCGATGCGCGGCGCATTGCCTTCGTCGACAAAAAACGAGGACGCTTCAAAGCCGAACTGCGCACCGACAACGGCGGTGACCAGCAACTCGACAATCAGCGCCAGCATGGAGCCCTTGGGGCTGCTGACGGCACCCAGCGGCAGCATGGAGCCGGCCAGCCCGGCCTTTGCATCGGTGGTCGGCTGGCCCTCGCTGTCCAGCGCCCAGCCCAGGGGAATGGGCCGGCCCTCCTTGGCCGCGACCATGAGTTTGCCGCGTGCGACTTCGCTGAGCGACAGGTCAATCATCATCGGTTCTGCGTTGCGGCGCGGAAATGCCGCAGCCACCGGGTTGGTGCCGAAGATCGGGTGTTTGCCGCCGGCCGCCGGCATGGCCGCGGGCGAATTGGCAAAACCCAGGCCGACCATGCCGGCTTCGGCGACTGCGCGCAGATGGTCCACCAGCACACCGCAATGATGGCTGTTGGTGACACCCGCAAAACACACGCCCAGTGATTGCGCCGTGGTGATCGCGGTCGAGATCGCGAGGTCGCAGGCTGGGAAAGCCAGGCCTTGTTTCGCATCGATCAGCAGCGCCGCGCCCTTGTGGCGGGCGATCACCGCCTGCGCCTGCCCGTCGGCCCGGCCATTGCGCAGGTGCGTGGCGTACTGGGCCACACGGCTCAGCCCGTGCGAGGCCAGGCCCTGCGCTTCGGCGCGGACCAGCGCCCGCGCGGTGCTGGCCGCCATGGCCTCACTGGCGCCCGCCTTGCGCAGCGCGCGCGCCGTCAGGTGGATTGCTTCTTCGACGGACAGGTGGGCCATGGCCTTATATTCTCACGCGCTTTCGAACAGGCGCGTCAGAACAAATTCCCGGTGGCCCAGCGCTTCGGCAGCCGTGAAGCGCCCATTGGCCGTTCGCAGCATGCTTTCCAGCAGCTTGTCGCCGGCCTGGTCCAGCGTGATCTCGCGCTGCAGCAGGCCCGAGGTGTCCACGTCGATGTGTTCGCTCATCAGGCGCACGGTGCGCGGGTTCGAGCAGATTTTGATGACCGGGACAATCGCATTGCCGATCACATTGCCCTGGCCGGTGGGGAAGAAGTGCACGGCGTAGCCGGAGGCGGCGCACAGTGTCACCATTTCGGCAGCGGCGCTGGATGAGTCCATGAACCACAGGCCCGGATGTGTGGGCATCTCTGCCTTGTCGATGACGCCGTCCACCGTGCATTTCTTGCCGATTTTCTGGATGTTGCCCAGCGCCTTTTCCTCGATGGTGGTCAGGCCGCCGGC
>JAZKIE010000148.1:0-3709 GCA_040385025.1 Pseudomonadota bacterium
CGCGCGTCAATCGTGCCGACACCGCCGGCAATCATGATGGGCTTGTGGTACCCCCAGCGCTGGCCGCCCACGGTTTGTTCGTACTCGCGGAAGTAACCGGCCAGATTGGGCCGGCCGAACTCATTGTTGAAGGCGGCGCCGCCCAGCGGGCCCTCAGTCATGATCTGCAACGGGCTGGCGATGTGTTCGGGCTTGCCGTAAGACCTATCCGGGCCATCGAACAGGCGCGACACCGTGAAGCCGGTCAAGCCAGCCTTGGGTTTGGAGCCGCGCCCGGTCGCACCTTCGTCGCGAATCTCGCCACCGGCGCCGGTCGAGGCGCCCGGGAAAGGCGAAATCGCCGTCGGGTGGTTGTGCGTCTCGACCTTCATCAGCACATGCGTCAGCACCTCCTCCGATGCGCTATAACTTTGATAGCTGGTTGCGCACGTTGCGTCTGGGCTGGAGGCCGATTTGGCATAAAACTTCTGGACCGGCAAGCCCTCCATCACCGAGGCATTGTCCGAATAGGCCACCACCGTGTGCTGCGGGTGCAGCTTCTCGGTGTTGCGGATCATGCCGAACAGGCTTTTGTCCTGCGCCACGCCGTCAATGGTGAAGTCGGCGTTGAAGATCTTGTGACGGCAATGTTCGCTGTTGGCCTGGGCGAACATCATCAGTTCGACATCGGTCGGGTTGCGCTTGAGCTGGGTGAAGGCGTTCACCAGGTAGTCGATTTCGTCCACAGCCAGCGCCAGCCCGAACTCGCTGTTGGCGGCTTCCAGCGCGGCCTTGCCGCCCGCCAGCACGTCAATCGTCTGCAGGGCCGCGCCCTGCAGCTCGGTGAACAGCCCGGCAGCCTGGGTCCGGTCGGCCATCACGCTTTCGGTCATGCGGTCGTGGATCAGCGCCTCAACCTGCCCGCGCTGGGCCTCGCTCAGGGCGCCCTTGCTGAAAAAGCCGGCTTTGAGGCTGACGCGGTACTCGGTGATGCGTTCGATGCGTTTGACAGCCAGGCCGCAGTTGTGGGCAATGTCGGTGGCCTTGGAAGCCCAGGGCGAGACCGTGCCGAAACGCGGGGAAACGATGAACAGCAGGCTGTCCGCCCCGGCTGCCACAGCGGGCTCGCCATAACTGAGCAGTGCGGCAAGACTGGCCTTCAGATCGGCCGCCGGCGGGGCTTCGGTGGCCACCAGGTGCACAAAACGCGCGCTGATGCCGCTGATTTTGGCTTCTATGGCTTGCAGGCGGGGAAGCAGTTGCTGGACGCGGAAGTCGCTCAGGGCGCTGATGCCGTGGGCATCGCCCTCGAAAGTCGTCAGGTGCAGGGTCACGGTGGCGGTGGCCTTGTGGTTGTTGGCGGGCCCCAGAGGGCCGCCGGGGTGCTCGTTAACCCTGAATTTTATCAGTGATGGCCGCCGTTCCAGCCTCAAACAAGCCCAAGTGGGATAATCGCGGCATGAGTATTACGTACAAAGATGCGGCCGGCATTGAAGGCATGCGTATCGCCTGCAAACTGGCGTCCGAGGTGCTGGACTACCTCACGCCCTTCGTGAAAGCCGGTGTCACCACGCGCGAGATCGACAAGCTGGCCAACGACTACATGGTCAATGTGCAGGGCACGGTCTCGGCCACCCTGGGCTACCAGCCCCCGGGCTACCCGCCCTACCCGGCTTCGCTGTGCACCTCGCTCAATCACGTGGTCTGCCACGGCATCCCCAACGACAAGCCGCTCAAAAAAGGCGACATCATGAACATTGATGTCACCGTGATCACCAAAGAAGGCTGGTTCGGCGACAACAGCCGCATGTACATGATCGGCGACGTCTCCATCGCAGCCAAACGGCTGTGCCGGGTCACTTTTGAGGCCATGTGGCAGGGCATCATGCGTGTCAAGCCGGGCGTGCGGCTGGGCGACATCGGTTTTGCGATCCAGACCTTTGCCGAAAAACAGGGCTTTTCGGTGGTGCGCGAGTTCTGCGGCCACGGCATCGGCCAGCGTTTCCATGAGGAGCCCCAGGTGCTGCATTACGGCCGTCCGGGTACGCTGGAAGAGCTCAAGCCCGGCATGACCTTCACCATCGAGCCCATGATCAACGCCGGCAAACGCGACATCAAGGACGGTGCCGAAAAAGACGGCTGGACCATCGTCACGCGTGACCATTCGCTGTCGGCCCAGTGGGAACACACGGTGCTGGTGACCCCCACCGGCTACGAGGTGTTGACCCTGTCGGCCGGCAGCCCGGCCACGCCGGACTTTGTCGCGGCGTACCACGCCGCGTCCGCGCCCGCCACGGCCGACTCGGCGGCCTGAGCCGGCGCATCGCCGCATCCCGCCACCCGCAGATGCTGTCCGCGCTGCCTTCCTCGCCTGCCCTGACCGAAGCGGCTGCTTTGCGCGAGCAATACCGCGCCGGCAAAAACGCGCTGCTGACCTCGCTGGCCGGCAGCGGCTCCGCCACACGCGGCATCCACAGCCTGTTGCGGCGGCTGGCACGGCATACCGATGCCACCCTGCGCCAGCTCTGGCAAGGCGCCGACTTCCCGCCAGGCTGCGCGCTGGTGGCTGTGGGCGGTTTTGGCCGCGGCGAGCTGTTCCCGAACTCGGACGTGGATGTGCTGCTGCTGCTGCGCGACGACTCGCAGGTGGACGGCAACCCAGCACTCAAAAGCAAGATTGAAAACTTTATAGGCGCCTGCTGGGACAGCGGCCTGGAGATCGGCTCCAGCGTGCGCACGGTGTCGGGCTGCGTCGAGGAAGCCGCCAAAGACGTGACCGTGCAGACCTCGCTGCTGGAGGCGCGCCTGGTGGCCGGCTCCACCAAGATTTTTGCGGCCCTGGTCGCCCAGCTCGATACCGCGATGAACCCGCAGGCCTTTTTTGTGGCCAAAACGCTGGAGATGCGCCAGCGCCACAACAAGTTTGAAAACACGCCTTATGCGCTGGAGCCCAACTGCAAGGAGTCGCCGGGTGGCCTGCGCGACCTGCAACTGGTGCTGTGGGTGGCCAGCGCCGCCGGCCTGGGCAAGACCTGGGACGAGCTGGCCCGCAACGGCCTGGCCACCGCTTTCGAAGTGCGCCAGATCAAGGCCAATGAGGCGCTGCTGAGCCTGATCCGCGCGCGCCTGCACCTGATCTCGGGCCGGCGCGAAGACCGGCTGGTGTTCGACCTGCAGACCGCCGTGGCTGAATCCTTTGGTTATTCCGCACAGGCCGACGATGGCAGCAAGTTGCCACGCCGCGCCAGCGAGGCGCTGATGAAGCGTTATTACTGGGCGGCCAAGGCAGTGACCCAGCTCAACCAGATTCTGCTGCTCAACATCGAAGAGCGCATCAACCCGCACAACGCGCCACTGCGGGTCATCAACGAACGCTTTTTTGACAAGGGCGGCATGATCGAGGTGGCCAGCGACGACTTGTACCAGCGCGAGCCACACGCCATCCTGGAAACCTTTTTGCTGTTCCAGACCACGCCCGGCATCCAGGGCCTGTCGGCCCGCACCTTGCGCGCGCTGTACAACACGCGCAGCATCATGAACGCCGGTTTCCGCAGCGACCCGGTCAACCGCGACACCTTCCGCAAGATCCTGCAGCAACCCTCGGGCATCACCCACGCGATGCGCCTGATGAACCAGACCTCGGTGCTGGGCCGCTACCTGTGGGTGTTCCGCAAGATCGTCGGCCAGATGCAGCACGACCTGTTCCACGTCTACACGGTGGACCAGCACA
>JAZKIE010000149.1:0-1737 GCA_040385025.1 Pseudomonadota bacterium
TGCCCACGGCGGTGGCGCTGGGCATAGACCCGGTGCACTTCGGCGTGATGGCGGTGCTGAACATCATGATCGGGCTGGTGACGCCGCCCTATGGCCTGCTGCTGTTCATGATGATGAAGATCGCCAACGTTTCGTTCTCGGAACTGATGGCGGAGGTCTGGCCCTACCTGCTCGTCATGCTGGCCGCGTTGGGTCTGGTGACCTTCTGGCCCGGCATGGTGCTGTGGCTGCCGCGCATGGCGGGCTACACCGGATGAGCCCTGGCGCAGGCAAACTGCTTGTTGGCCTGATCGGCTCCGGCATCCAGCGTTCGCTGACGCCTGCGATGCAGGAAGAGGAAGCGCTCCAGCAGGGCTTGCGCCTGCATTACCAGCTGATCGACCTGGACCGCACGCCGGGTGCGGAGCAACAGCTGCCGGCCCTGCTGGCCGCAGCGCGAATCATGGGGTTCGCCGGGCTGAACATCACCTATCCCTGCAAACAGGCGGTGCTGCCGCTGCTGGATGCCTTGTCGCCCGAGGCCCAAGCCATGGGCGCCGTGAACACCGTGGTCAATCAGGGCGGCCGGCTGGTCGGCCACAACACCGATGGCTCGGGCTGGGCTTGGGGCTTGCGCCGCTCGCTTCCAGACGCTGACCTGGCTTGCGTGGTGCTGCTGGGCGCGGGAGGTGCCGGCTCGGCGATAGCGGATGCGGTGCTGCGCCTGGGCGCCGCGCAACTGCGTGTGGTGGACACCGATATGGCGCGCGCCGGTGCGCTCGCCGATGCACTGAAAGCGCGCTTCGGCGACCGCGTGAGCGCACACGGCGATGCTGCGCAGGCCCTGACCGGCGCGACCGGCCTGATCCACGCCACGCCGACCGGCATGGACAAGTTGCCGGGCATGCCGATTTCTGCTGCCTTGCTGCGACCCTCGCTCTGGGTGTCGGAGATCGTCTATTTCCCGCTCGACACAAGCTTGCTGCAGGCAGCGCGGGCTGCCGGCTGCCCGATCATGGACGGCGGCGCCATGGCCGTGGGGCAGGCCGTAGGTGCTTTCGAGCTGTTCACCGGACTGAAAGCCGACCCGGAGCGCATGGGGCGACATTTCCGGCAACTGCTGGCTGCGCGAACCGACGGGGGATAGCTCGGCTTGCTACCGGTATGGCGGTGAATCCGCTATCAAAAAAGTAGCTGCTTGCGCTTGTCGTAAAAGGGCTGAAGCCCGTTTTGACTATCAATTGCCGCAGTAGCCTGGTTCAGTGGTGATGCCCGTGTTCGCCATGCACATGGCGATGCGCAATCTCTTCGGCGCTGGCGGTGCGCACGTCGGTCACGGCCAGGGTGAAGCGCAGCGCCTTGCCGGCCAGCGGGTGGTTGCCGTCGAGCAGCACCGTGTCGCCCTTGATTTTCATCACGGTAAACACGATGGTCTTGCCGTCCTCGCCGCGGCCTTCGAGCTGGCCGCCGACCTTGACGCCGGGTGGAAACTGCTTTTTTGGGATGGTCTGGACCAGGCCTTCATCGCGCAGGCCGAAGGCGTCCTGCGGCTGCAGCTCCAGTGTGGTCTGGTAGCCGGTCGTTTTGCCGTCCAGCGCTTCCTCGATCTTGGGCAGCGTGTTGCCGTAGCCGCCATGCAGGTAGACCATGGGCGCCTTGCTGTCCTCGATGAGTTTGCCGTCCAGGTCGGCGACCTTGAAGCGCAGGCTGACGGCGGTGTCTTTGTCGATGTTCATGGTGAGCTCAAAAGAAGAAGTG
>JAZKIE010000150.1:0-1662 GCA_040385025.1 Pseudomonadota bacterium
TTGCCCGCCGGAATCCCGGTAGGCTGGATATAACCCATCTTCCAGGCGATCAGGATGCAGACAAACAGCAGGATGGAAAAGCCGACACGAAACGCCAGTGCGCGCGCCATGTTGCTGGTTTTCGCCTTGCCGCCGGTGCCGTCCTTCAGCATGAAAAACAGCGCCGACGCCAGGCTCGCAATGATGGCCAAAAATGCAAGTGCTACAAGGTAATTCATGAACCGGATTATCCGCGCATGAGTTCACGCCTGCTCCAGCCGCGTTTTGTGGTGCTGACGCTGGCCACCGTGCTGATGGTCGCACTGACCTTTTCGCTGGGCCAGTGGCAATTGCGCCGTGCCGCCGAGAAACAAGCGCTGCAGGCCGCCATTGATGCACAAAAAAGGCTTCCAGCCCTTGATGAACGTGCGCTGCTAGCTACCAAAAACATAGCGGATGTGCTGCACCGCGAAGCTGTGCTGCGGGGCAGGTGGCAGGCCGCGCACACGGTGTACCTGGACAACCGGCCCATGGATGGCAAGTCGGGCTTCTGGGTGGTGACGCCGCTGCTGCTGGCGGACAGCCCGCAGGCCGTTCTGGTGCAACGCGGCTGGGTGCCGCGCGACTTCACGGACCGCATGCGTTTGCCCGAAGTCAGCACGCCCGAAGGTGTGGTCACCGTCTCCGGCCGCATGGCCCCGCCACCGTCCAAGCTTTATGAGTTTGAAGGGGCGGCGCAGGGCCGCATCCGGCAAAATCTCGACCTGGCGGCCTTCAGCGCCGAAACCGGTTTGCGCTTGCTGCCGGTTTCGCTGTTGCAGACCGGCGCAGCCAGTGAAGGCCTGCTGCGCAACTGGGCGGCACCCAACATCGGTGTGGACAAGCACTACGGTTATGCCTTTCAGTGGTTTGCGCTGTGTGCGCTGCTGGTTGGCCTGTATGTCTGGTTCCAGCTGTTTCTTCCGCGCCGCAGGCGCGCGGCTCCTTTTTCTGTTCCTGATGGCGATTTACCGTGACACCTTCCCAGCCTCCTTCCTCCGTGCCCGCCAGCCCTGACCAGCCGCTGGACCTGACCGTGTACAGCTTGCCGCAGGCCGATGCGGCCGCCGCCATTGCGCGGCCCGACACGCGCGCCGGCCGCTGGAAAATGCTGGCCGTGCTGCTGGTTTGCGCCGCGCCGGTGATCGCCTCCTACTTCACTTACTACGTGATCCGCCCGGAGGGACGGCGCAATTACGGCGAGCTGATTGATCCGCAACGCCCGCTGCCGGCGCTGGCAGCCGTGGCGACGGACGGCAAGCGCATTACCTTGCCCGAACTCAAGGGCCAGTGGCTGCTCGTCAGCGTGGCGGGCGGCGCTTGTGATGCGGCTTGCCAGCAGCACCTGTATTTCCAGCGCCAGTTGCGCGAGTCGCTGGGCCGCGAGAAAGACCGGCTGGACCGTGTCTGGCTGGTCAGCGACGAGGCCGCGATTCCCGCAGCGCTGAACACCGCGCTGCAGGGCGCCACCGTGCTGCGCGTGACGGGCCTGGAGCAATGGCTGCAGCCCGCTGACGGCCAGAAACTTGCCGATCACCTGTATGTGGTGGACCCGATCGGCAACTGGATGATGCGTTTCCCGGCGGCCATGGACGCGGCGGGCGCGGCCCAGGCCAAGCGCGACCTCGAACGCCTGCTGCGTGC
>JAZKIE010000151.1:0-6765 GCA_040385025.1 Pseudomonadota bacterium
TGATCAGTTCAGAAATTTCTGCGGGATTGAGTTGCATGACTCTTTCCTTCTTTCTATGTTGTTGGCTACGACCGGGAGGTTGCGCTTGGGCGCGACATCAGGAGATCAGCGCCGCTTTCATTTGCTCTAAACGGGCTTTGACCGAGGTGTCCAGCACCTCGTCACCCACCACGACACGTACGCCGCCTATCAGTTCGGGCTCCAGCTCCACCTTGAGGTTGAGCTTGCGGCCGAAGCGTTTTTCCAGCGTTGCAGCCAGATCGGCCAGCGCGGCGCCGTCCAGCGCAAAGGCGCTGTAGACGGTGGCGTCGGACGAACCACTCTTCGCATTTTTCAGGGTCCGGAACTGGCTGGCAATTTCCGGCAAAACACCGAGCCGCGCATTGTCGATGACCGCGCGCAGGAAGTTTTTTGCCGCTTCGGGCAACTTGCTTTTTGCAACGCCCGAAATGACTTCAAAGGTCTGCGCCGAAGTCACGCTGGGGTTACCGGCGTACTGCTGCAACTGCACATTGGAAGCAATCGCCGCCAGCTCGTCGAGCCAGGCGGACGTGCCCTCAAGATCGCTGGTGGCGGTCTTGAACAAGGCTTCAGCGTAAGGACGGGCAATGGTGGCTAGTTCGGCCATAGTGATGCTCGCTTGAAGGTTTCAGTCAAAGTCAAAGTTCAGTCTTCAGGCGACCCAGCAAGTCAGCATGCACACCGGCATTGACTTCCTTGCGCAGAATCTGCTCAGCGCCCTTGACGGCCAGAGCGGCAACCTGCTCGCGCAGGGTTTCGCGGGCCTTGATGGTCTGCTGCTCGGCTTCAACCTTGGCAGCGGCAATGATCTTGCCGCCTTCTTCGGTTGCCTTGGCCTTGGCTTCTTCGATCATGGCTTGCCCACGACGCTCGGCCTCGGCCAGACGCAGGGCAGACTCGTTGCGCGACTTGGTCAGCTCTTCTTCCACGCGCTTGTTGGCGACGGAGAGTTCAGACTTGGCCTTGTCGGCAGCGGCGAGGCCGTCAGCGATCTTCCGGGCACGTTCGTCCAGCGCGGCAGCAATCGGTGGCCACACGAATTTCATCGTGAAGAGCACCAGAATCGCAAACACGATGAGCTGCGCAAAGAATGTGGAGTTAATACTCACAACAGCACCTCTCTAGGATTGATGTCTTGAAAGGCGGGCGATTACTTGAGCACAAACGGGTTGGCGAATGCGAACAGCATGGCGATACCCACGCCGATCAGGAAAGCCGCGTCGATCAGACCGGCCAACAGGAACATTTTGGTTTGCAGTTCGTTCATCAGCTCAGGCTGGCGGGCAGCGGCTTCGAGGTATTTGCTACCCATGATGCCGATACCGATACATGCGCCGACAGCGCCCAGGCCAATGATCAGGCCAGAGGCCAAAGCGACAAAACCGAGTACGTGTTCCATTTGATGCTCCTATGGATTTAAAAAACTAACAAGAAAAAAAAAGAAAGGCGAAAGGGGTGAAAAATCAGTGGTGGTCGTGGGCCTGACCCACATACACCAGCGTCAACATCATGAAAATAAAGGCCTGCAAAGCCACGATCAGAATGTGAAAGATGGCCCAGCCGGTACCGGCAAGAATATGACCGATGAACAGGAAAACACCTGTGGCCGAGGCGAAGCCAACCGCACCCATCAGGGCAATCAGCATGAACAGCAACTCGCCGGCATACATGTTGCCGAACAGCCGCAGGCCGTGCGACACCGTCTTGGCGGCAAACTCGATCATCTGCATCAGGAAATTGACGGGGTACAAAAACCACTTGTCACCGAAGGGCGCCGAGAACAACTCGTGGACCCAGCCGCCGAAGCCCTTGATCTTCACGTTGTAATACAGGCACACCAGCAGCACACCGCAGGACATGCCCAGCGTGGCCGACAGGTCGGCGGTTGGCACGACGCGGAAGTAATGAATGCTGCTGTCCAGGCCGGTCACTGCAAACAGGCTGTGAAACAGGTCGACCGGCAAAAAGTCCATCGAGTTCATCAGGAAAATCCAGATGAACACGGTCAGCGCCAGGGGGCCGACCATCTTGCGGGACTCTGCATTCTTGACAATGCCCTTGGCCTGGCTGTCGACCATCTCAAGCAGGATTTCAACGGCAGCCTGCATGCGGCCGGGGACGCCGGAATGCACGCTTTTGGCCACACGCCACATGGCGAACAAGCCGAGCACGCCCAGCGTGATGGACCAGAAAATGGTGTCGATGTTGAAATACGAAAAGTCCACGATGCTGGACTGCGGAACAGCCTTGTTCTGCAAGTGGACCAGGTGGTGACCAATGTATTCACCAGCGGTCAAAGCGTTTCCGGAAGATGCAGCCATGTTCGAACTCTTCTCAACTCTTTAAATGGATCACGCTAACTTTTTCGGTCGCGGCTGAAGCAAAAGCACCAACCAGACCACCTTCATCGTCACAACCAGACCAACCAGCATCGCCGGCCAGCTCAAATCCGGAACCAGACGAGGCGCCGCAAACAGCATCGCCACCGTCAGGCCAATCTTGACCATTTCCCACAAAAAAAATCCAGCCACCGCAGCGCCCGGATTCATGGAAGACACCTTGCTGGTCAAACCGCGCGCAAAAAGCGCTGCAGGAATCACCACCGCCAGCGCACCGTAGAGCGCCGACCAACCCGCACTTTGCCTTCCGGTCAGCAGCCAGGCGACACACGCCACCAGGCCACCCACCATCAACTGTCCTGCCAATACCCGCCATGGCGAGATAAAGGAGGAAGTTTCCCGCAGCTTCTGCGCTTGCTCGCGCGTCAGCGGCTTGAAATCCTCATTTCCAGTCTCAAATTCATCCACTGGATATCTCGCCGTGGGTCGAACCGCCGAATTTGTCATCTTGATCACTACAAATTACGAGCCGATTACAAGCCGGTTATTAGCAAAGCCCTTGATTATACGTAGAAACCCGCCCGTACTCAAAATGCCCCTGCCCGGCGCTGCGGTGATGGGGCATCACCCATCACTGAACACTCAACACTTTGCAAGCGACAATCGTGCTGCGCGCTGGGTATCGCCAGTGCAAAACACCACCCCACCTTCTTGCGCTTTCCCGAAAGGCCTGCCATGTCCGCTCTGATGAAATTCCTGCATATCGCGTCTGCCATCGTGTGGCTGGGGGGCATCAGCTTCATGCTGTTTGCGCTGCGCCCCGTCGCTGCTGCCCAACTGGCTCCGCCTCAACGCCTGCCCCTGATTGCGCTGGTACTGGGGAAATTTTTCAAGCTGGTGTGGCCGGCCATAGTGCTGCTGCTGCTGACCGGGCTGGCCATGCTGATGGCTGTCGGGATGAAAAACGCACCCCTGGGCTGGCACCTGATGTTCGGCATCGGCCTGCTGATGTTTGCCTTGTTCGGTCATCTTTATTTCGGCCCGTTCAGGCGCCTGAAGCTGGCCGTCGCCGCAGCCGATTGGCCAGAAGGCGGGCGGCGCGTGGGCCAGATCGCGATGCTGGCCGGCCTGAATCTCGGCTTGGGCGCCCTGGCGATTGCGGCTGTCATTTTTCTGGGCTGAAGCAGCTCTGCACCACCCCGCGCGCACTCCGATTTCATCCCGGTAAAACTGGCGATTTCCGGCCATTGCCCTTCAAACCGCCACGCCCATGACACAGCGCAAACAGCCCCAACCGCCGACTCGCGAAAACAGGCCTCCGTCCCACTGGAGCGACCGCTTCACCAAAGGTGTGAGCCGGGAGACATTGGCCGCCCACCCCTGGCTCAAACCCTTGGCCCATCACTTGCAGGAGCCCGGCCTCTGGCGCCTGCAGCATGAGGCGGTCGCCCGCGGCGTGGCCATCGGCCTGTTCTGGGCCTTCGCCCTGCCGGTCGCGCAAATCCTGGTGGCTGCTGCGCATTGCGTCTGGTGGCGCGGCAACATCCCGGTGGCCGCCGGCATGACGCTGGTCACCAACCCCTTCACCATCGGCTTCTGGCTCTGGCTGGCCTACAAGCTGGGCAGCCTGATCCTGGGGCTGTCCCCCCAGGAGGCCGCCGCGGGCGATGCCGTGTACGAAGCGGCCGCGGCCGCACCCGGCTTCGACGCCATGGCCTGGATTCAGCGTTTTGGCTGGCCCGCCGTGCTGGGCATGGCGATTTTTTCGGTCGGCGGCGCCGCCGGCGGTTATGTGCTGGTCAAGCTGTTCTGGCGCGTGCGTGTCTGGGTCAAGCGGCGCGTGCTGCGGCACGGAAAATAAGGCTGCGCGACAATAAGCGCAGCCCTCAACAAACATTCAAGATGAGCTCTTCACCAACCCTTTTGCCCGACACGCCCTGCTACCTCAACGGTGAGATCACCGCGCTCAAGGACGCGAAGATCAGCGTGATGGACCGCGGCTTCATCTTCGGCGACGGTGTCTATGAAGTGGTGCCGGTGTATGGCGGCAAGCCTTTCCGTTTTGCCCAGCACATGGCGCGACTGGACCGCAGCCTGGCCGAGTTGCGCATAAGCAACCCGCTGTCTCATGCGAAGTGGCGCGAGATCGTCATGCAACTGGTGGACGGCTACGCGTTGTCACAACACACGTCCCGCGAAAAAATCGATCAGCTGGTCTACATCCAGATCACGCGCGGCGTGGCACTGCGCGACCATGTGATGCCGCCGGACATCACACCCACGGTTTTTGTCATGACCAGCACCATGAAGCCGCCCACGCCCGAGCAACGCGCGCAGGGCGTGGCCTGCGTCAGCGCCGACGACTTCCGCTGGAGCAAGGCCCACATCAAAACCACCAGCCTGCTGGGCGCGGTGTTCGCGCGCCAGATCAGCGCAGACGCCGATGCGGTGGAAACCGTGATGTTTCGCGATGGTTTTCTCAGCGAAGCCGCCGCCTGCAATGTCTGGGCTGTGCGCGGCGGCAAGGTGCTGGGCCCGCCCAAGGACAACCTGGTGCTCGAAGGCATCCGTTACGGCCTGATTGAGGACATCTGCCGCGACGCCGGCATCGTTTTTGAGCTGCGCCGGATCACGCGCGAGGAAGTATTTTCCGCCGACGAGTTGTTGCTGTCCTCGGCCACCAAGGAAGTGCTGGCCATCACCACGCTGGACGGCCAGCCCGTTGGCAGCGGCAAACCGGGTCCGGTTTATGCCAAGCTGCACGCGGCCTACCAGCGCGCCAAACAGGAGCAAACCGCGTGAGCCTGCCCACCCCACCCCCCGACATTCCGCGCCAGGAGTCGCTGATCGAGTACCCCTCGCAGTTCCCGATCAAGGTCATGGGCGAGAAGGTCGATGGCCTGGTGCACGCCATCAGCATGATCGCGCAGCAGTTTGACCCGGCGTTTGATGCGTCCACCATTGAGCTGCGCGAAAGCAAGGGCGGCAAATACCTGGGCGTCACCGTCACCATCACCGCCACCAGCCGCGAACAGCTCGACGAGCTCTACCGCACGCTGAGCACGCACCCCATGGTCAAAGTGGTGCTTTAGGCACTGAAGCGCCATCCATGCAGGCTGATATGAATGTCCGGCAACTCGGGCAGGTCGATTACCTGCCCACCTGGCAGGCCATGCAGGCCTTCACTGCCGCCCGCAGCCGGGAAGCTTCAAGCCAAACTGGCCTCCAGCCCACAAGCGACGTGCGTGACCAGCTATGGATTTGTGAGCATGCGCCGGTTTACACCCAGGGCCTGGCGGGCAAGAGCGAGCATGTGCTGGCCCCCGGCGCCATCCCGGTGGTGCCCACCGATCGGGGGGGGCAGGTGACTTACCACGGGCCGGGGCAGGTGGTGGCCTACCCGCTGATGGACCTCAAGCGTGCCGGCTACTACGTCAAGGAATATGTCTACCGCATCGAGGAAGCCGTGATCCGCACGCTGGCGCATTTCGGCGTGACCGGCCACCGCGTCGCCGGCTCGCCCGGCATCTACGTGCGACTGGACGACCCGGCCTCACATGCCGCGCTGACCGGCCCACGCGACCCGGTAGACCCGTTTCGCGGCCTCGGAAAAATCGCCGCGCTAGGCATCAAGGTCAGCCGCCAGTACAGCTACCACGGCGTGGCGCTCAACGTGGCGATGGACCTGGAACCCTTCTCGCGCATCAACCCCTGCGGCTATGCCGGGCTGCAAACCACAGACCTTTCTACAATCGGGGTATCGGCAAGCTGGCAGGAGGCGGCAGACGTCCTGAGCCAAAAGCTCGTGAACTCTCTGACGCCCTGAAGCCACCCCCAAGGCAAACACCCATGAGCACCCAAGAAACTGTCAATCCCGTTGTTCGCGACATCCAGAGCCAGGAGGCCTACAACCCGCTGGCCAAGCAAAAGGCGGCGGCCAAGCTGTCGCGCATCCCGGTCAAGGTGGTGCAAGGCGAGGTGCTGAAAAAACCTGAGTGGATTCGCGTCAAGGCCGGCAGCCCGACGACCCGCTTTTACGAGATCAAGCAGATCCTGCGCGAGAACAAGCTCAACACCGTGTGCGAAGAAGCAAGCTGCCCGAACATCGGCGAATGTTTCGGCAAGGGCACGGCGACCTTCATGATCATGGGCGACAAATGCACACGCCGTTGCCCGTTTTGCGATGTCGGCCACGGCCGGCCCGACCCACTGGATGTGGACGAGCCTTTGAACCTGGCCAAAACCATTGCCGCACTCAAGCTCAAGTACGTGGTGATCACCAGCGTGGACCGCGACGACCTGCGCGATGGCGGCAGCGGCCATTTTGTGGAATGCATACGCAAGATTCGCGAACTGTCGCCCGCCACCACGATTGAAATCCTGGTGCCCGACTTCCGCGGCCGCG